>QHZM01000229.1 GCA_003224665.1 Acidobacteriota bacterium | reverse complement strand
CCCTCCCAGCTCACCGCCTCGAAACGCCGTCCGGGCCCGCGGCCGCGCCCGGCGACCATCTCTCACTACTCTCTCATGATCGAGTTGGTATGATAAGTTCCCGGGAGTTTGTGGGGTCAGCCCCGACAGGATTGGGCCGGGATGTGAAGTCGCTTCCTTGCGGTGAACATGGCCAACATCCGAGTCCGTTTCGCGCCTTCGCCTACGGGTTACCTCCACGTGGGCGGCGCGCGCACGGCGCTGTACAACTGGCTTTTCGCCCGGCGCCACGGCGGAGTCTTCATCCTCCGGATCGAGGACACGGACGCCGACCGCTCGAAGCCGGAGCTCGTCACGGCCATCCTCGACAGCCTGGAGTGGCTGGGGCTCAGTTGGGACGAAGGGCCTTTTCGCCAGTCCGAGCGGCTCGCGCGCTACCGCGAAGTGGCGGCGGAGCTCGAGCGCCTGGGCCACGCCTACCCCTGCTTCTGCACCACGCAGGAGCTCCAGGCTAAACGCGCCCGCGCCGAGCAGGAGCGCCGCCCGGGGAAATACGACGGCACCTGTCGCAACCTCACCCGCAGCGAGCGGGAACGCCGGAGCGCAGAAGGTCGAGCCGCGGCGCTCCGCTTCCGCGTCCCTGACTCCGGCGAGACCGGCTTCGACGACCTCGTCTTCGGCCGCGTCGCCGTCGAGAACCGCGAAATCGAGGACTTCGTGCTCTTCCGTTCCGACGGCAATCCCACCTACCACCTGGGCGTCGTCGTGGACGACCTCGACATGAAAATCACGCACGTGGTCCGCGGCGCCGACCACCTCTCGAACACCCCGAAGCAGGTCCTGGCTTACGGGGCCCTGGGCGCTCCCCTGCCCATGTTCGCGCACCTACCGCTGATCCTCGGTCCGGACCGCCAGCGGCTTTCGAAACGCCACGGCGCGACGAGCGTCGGCGCCTATCGCGAGCAGGGCATCCTGCCGGAGACCCTGGCGAATTTCCTGGCGCTGCTCGGCTGGACGCCGCCCGGGCAGAAGGAAATCATTTCGCTCGACGAAATGGTGCGGGAGTTCACGCTCGAAGCCGTTTCGAAATCGAACGCCGTCTTCGACCCGGAAAAACTCGCCTGGATGAACAGCGAAATCCTGCGCCGCCTGCCGGAGGAGCGCCTGCTCTCGCTGGTCCAGGGCGAGCTCGAGTCAGCCGGCCTGTGGCGCCCGGCCTTCGCCTCCGAAGAACGCGAGCGCTTTCGCCGCACGGTGCCCCTGCTCCAGACCCGCGCGCGCACTCTGAAAGACTTCTCGGCTTCGGGCCGCGCCTTTTTTGCTGATGAATTCGATTATGACCGTGAAGCAGTAGGGAAATTCTGGAAGGACCCGGGACTGGCGGGCTATCTTGGCGAGCTTGCCGAGCGGCTCTCGCGCCTGGACCCCTTCGACGCGGGGCAGGCTGAAAATTGTCTGCGCGGGCTGGCAGAGGAAAAAGGAGTCAAGGCCGGCCTGCTCATCAACGCGGCGCGTGTCGCGCTGACCGGCCAGGCGGTTGCCCCTGGGTTATTTGATGTGATGGTCACTCTCGGTCGCGAGCGGGTTGTGGCCCGGCTGAGGCGCGCGGCAAAGGTCCTGCGCGAGGGAGCGGGCGCAGACGTCGGCGGGGCGGGTTAGGAATTTCCGGGGCTATTCAATTTCTTTCTCAATCCCCGGTAGGTCTCGACCGCGACGATGGCCGCGGCCACGACCGCCCCGATCGTTGTCACCACTTCGCTGACATTTTTCAGGGCCTTCAATAACTTCAGCATCGCCTCTATTCTCCGATGGGTAACCAGACCTTGGCTGGCACCCTCTCATTATACCTCTCCAGGCTCACCACCGTCCCCCGGATGCCGCGCGGGAACATTTCGAGCAAGCCGACACATCGCGGCAGGGAGAAGCGCTGCTGACCGGCGCTCCCGGGATTGAAGAAAAGCATGTGACCCATCGTCAGCAGGCACGGCTGGTGGCTATGGCCGAACACCACCACGCGGGTCGATTTGTCAAAGGTCTGCAAAAACGCCTCGCGGCGTTCCGGGTGCACCTTTTCGAGCAGGGCGCCGTCCGACCAGACTTTGAGTTCCCCCTGGGGAAACGGGAGCTGGTGCATCACCTCCACCTGGACGTTCTCAAACTGGAGCATCCGCGAAGGCGGAAGCCCGAGCTCCGCGGTGTCCACGTTGCCTCGCACTGCCTGCACAGGAGCAATCCGCGCGAGCTCGTCCAGCACCTGCTGCGACCCCACATCCCCTGCGTGCAGAATGACCTCCGCCCCCGTAAGCACTTCGGGTAGGCGAGCATCAAAGAAACCATGCGTGTCCGAAACTATGCCGATCTTCATCTCGCGGCCTTGGAGCCTTGATCCCGGGCGGATTCGGCAGGAGCGGGCGCTCCACCCGCTTCGAGCCATGCTGATATTAGCCAGTGATGGACGGCGCGTAAAGTCGAAAGGGGCCAGGGGCTGAATTTAATAAAGTGTCCGGCAGGGGCGAAGCGGAGGACGGCCCCGGCGATCACTTCTGGCTTTGACCGGCGTCCGCCTTTTCTTCGGCGACAATATTTTCGGCAGGAGCCTTGGACGACTCACAGGACGGGTAGGAAGCGCGGCAGGCGGCAAGGCTCTGGCCGCATCCGCAGGAGCAGGGTTCCATGTTCAGGCGCAACAGCGCCCGGTTCTTCGCTCCTTCCCCGAGCCCGTCCAGGGGCAGGTTTGGGACTTCCGTGAGGTTCGTCGGAACGAAATCGTGCCGCTCTTTCAGGCAGCCAGGGGGAACGGGCCGGAGCGGGGCCGGCGTCAGGTGAGGGCGCGAAGGCGTCAGACCCCAGACCAGCGCCCCGAGCAGGGCCATCGTCAGCGCCACCATCCCGATGGCGCCTCGAGAAACGCCCTGACTCTTTTCTCCCGCGCCGGTTTCAGTCGAATTGGATTTTGTCGAAGACATCCGTATGGACGCGCTTCAGAGTAACGCCGCGTGGGACCACCTTCACGGTGATGGACAGCGGCACGCTCGTGGGGGGCAAACAGGCGTGTTCGTTACAGGCCTGGTAGGCCAGCTTTCCCTTGATCGTGTACTCACCGGGCGGGACACCGGCCGCGAGCTTCAGCAGAGCGCCCACCACGGCCTTGTCCTGATAGACAGACAGACCCTGGTCGGAGAACTCGAACTTCTTGAGCTCTCCTTTGGGATAGACAACTTTCTCGACGCTCAGCTCCCTTGTAGGCTCAAGCTTGAGTTCCGTCGGAATCAGATAGTCAAGCGTGGGTTTGTGATCGTTGATGTGAAAGCCCGGCGCGATCTCTGCCACCACCGCCACTTTGACCCTGGTCCCGGGGTGCGCGGCCTCGGTCACCGTTACCACCCGCGCCTCGACGACACCCGTCGAACCCTGGCCCAGGCAGATGCCTCCTGCCAGCCAGGCGAGAATGAAGGCCGTCAGAATGAGTGAAAGGCGGGCAGAGAGCCCGCCTTGGTCATCAACAAGAGATTGGGTCCTCATCGCCTTATGCCTCGAGACCGCCGGCGTTCGCGGAGTGCTTCGCGCCGCCCCGCTTGCGCCGGCCCCGCATTAAACGGGAGACTTCAGAAACTTATCGAGCTGCTCCCGTGCCAGCTTGCGGCTGACGCCGCAGGAGCGGTCGTCCAGCCGGCACTTCAAAAGGCTAAACTTGCACCCGCACGTGCAGGGCTGGCCTTCGAGCACCTTCTTGAACTGGTCTTTCTGCGCGGCACTAAGCTTCGAGAGGTTCACACCCGGCACTTCGGAATTAATTTCCGCAGGCTCGCCCACTTCAATCTTTTCGTCCGGAGCGCTGCGGCCGGACGGCTTGAAGTCCGCCACTTCACCGGTTCCTTCGGAGGCCAGAAGTTTTTTGATCTCGCCCTCGAAGACGGAGAGCGGCGCCGCACCGACGTGCTTGGCGTAGATGCGCCCGTCACGCCCGATCAGGAGAGAGGTCGGCAGGCCGAGGATGCCTCCGAAAAGCTCCCCGATCGTATCGTTGCCCATCACCACCGTGTAGTTCATCCTGTACTCATTGTAAAATTCCCGTACGGGCTCCGGGCCGTCGTCCATCGAAATCCCGATCACCACAAATCCCTGGTCGCGGTAACGGTTCTGGAGCTGCACAAACCCGGGGATCTCAATCCGGCAGGGGCCGCACCAGGTGGCCCAGAAATCAAGAAGGATAACCTTCCCGCGGTACTCGGCCAGCTTGACCGTGTTACCGGAGAGGTCGGTCAAGGTAAAGTCCGGCGCCTGCGGGTGGTCACTCGAAGCTTTGGCCTGGCGGGTCGCGAGCGGCGCGATCCAGTAGCGATTGGCAAGATAGAGTGCGGCGGCCAGCAAGACCGCGAGCACAGCGCCGGCGAGCAATTTCCCTCTGATCACGAGGTTGTTCTCCTTATCGAGAAACGTGCGCCCCTGGGCGCCCGCCCATCGGGCGCGCGAGCGGCCGTGCGACGGCTAAAAGCCCCGCGCGCGCTTGGCCCGCGGCAGAGCCGCTGCGGACACTTCCCGGGCGCTTGAACGCCCGCGCGAAAAAATTGCCAGGGCCGCGGCGGCCGCGAGCGCGAAGAGCGCGATGGCCTGCGAAGTCGAAAGCGTGTGGCCGAGCACGAAGCCTCGGTCTTCGTCGCCGCGCAAAAATTCGAGGAAGAACCGCGCGGCGCCGTAGAGGACCAGGTAGAGCCAGAATATCTCCCCGTCCCTTTTCTTCGACTTATACCGCCAGAGCAGGATTCCGAAAATTGCAAGCGTCGCCAGCGACTCGTAAATTTGCGCCGGGTGGAGCCGGACGCCGAGCGGCACGCCCCCGAACGCCTGGCTCGTGGGGTCGGTAAAGACCACACCCAGCCAGGAATTCGTCGGCTTGCCGTAATCACACCCTGCGGCGAAACATCCCAGGCGCCCGATGCTGTGACCGAGCGCGATTGCCGGCGAGAATACGTCA
>QHZM01000228.1 GCA_003224665.1 Acidobacteriota bacterium | reverse complement strand
CGCGCGGGAGAGCGCTTGCTGGTCCAGCCCGCGGAGCGCCTGCTCGGCCGCAAGGCTGAGGAGCTGGGCCTGGCCGATTGCCTCGAAGGCGAGCCCAGGCGCACCATCGAAAAAAGTTTCGCGGGGGGACCGAGCTCGATAGCCAGGTGGGGGATCAGCCGCAGCACTTTTCGCGAGCAGGGGCTTCCGCATCAGCTCCTCGTGGTCTCAGACCTCAGCCGCCCGCTGCGCGAGGAGGAACGGCAGGCCTGGCAGCGCCTGATCCGGGTGCTCGGACACGAACTCAACAACTCGCTCGCGCCCATCAAGTCCATGGCGGGCAGCCTTGAGGGCTTGGTCAACCGCCGGCCGCGGCCGGCGGACTGGCAAGAAGACATGCAGCGGAGCCTGCGCGTGATCGCCACAAGGGCGGAGGCGCTCAGCCGCTTCATGGAGGCTTACGCGCGGCTGGCCCGCCTTCCGCTGCCCCGGCTCGAGCCCCTGGAAGTCGGCGTGTGGGTCCGGCGGGCAGTCGGACTTGAGAACCGGATGCCGGTTGGCCTTCGGCCCGGCCCGGAGATTACGATTCGCGCTGATGGCGACCAGCTCGACCAGCTCCTCATCAACCTGTTGCGCAACGCCGTGGATGCCGCGCTCGAAACGGGAGGCCGCGTGGAAGTGGGCTGGGGGAAAAACGGTTCTCACCTCGAAGTGTGGGTTGAAGACGCTGGGCCGGGCCTTTCGAGCACGGCCAACTTGTTTGTCCCTTTCTACACCACCAAACCCGGCGGTTCGGGGATTGGACTTGTCCTCGGCCGTCAAATCGCCGAGGCCCACGGCGGCACCCTGACCCTTGAGAATCGCCGCGACGGCCCCGGGTGCCGGGCTCGCGTCTCTCTTCCTATTCATTGAGGATTACAGATTAGTGTGACAAGTTCGGCTGTAGCGCCCGTGTCCCCACCGGCGATTTCGGCGCTGAGGACAGCTCCGCTACAGAAAACGGCTGTCACTATGATTTGTAACTCCCAGTCGAAGGCCACTGAAAAATCCCCAAAGCCGGACCCCTCTTGACAAGGCGGAGCAAGGATGCTAGGCTAGCTATGTGGTCTTTCGCTGCCTCGGCGACCTCGGCATGACGGGGGCAGGCGTTGGGATTCAGGGATCAAAAGTGAGGAGTCAGAAGCGAGCCAGCCGAGCGGGAATCCAGCCAACAAAGCGAATAGGTCCCTTAGAATCAACAGATAGAAAAATGGACGGCACCATCGCGGATTTGAAGCCCGACTCGCTCCCAAAACTCCACGACCAAGGCGTCACCACGCCAGGCGGCAACATGAACAGGGCTCCCTTCGAGTTCATATTGCTTTGTTAGCGAAATCAGGATAAAGGCACGGTAGTGGTGCAGTTTGATGTAGAGGCGGCTTTATGCCGCCACGTGGCGAGGTAAACTCGCCGCTACGATGCCAAACTGCACCACTACCAAAGGCACTGGTGACAAGCCAAAAGTTTTGTTATTGTGCGGACTCCCACTGCCCGACGCTCAGGACTGATGACATTTTATCCAGAGGCAACGATGAAAAGAAATCAACTTATTCCCCTCGGCGTTTTTTGCTTTGTCTGGCTCAGCGCGGCTGCGGTTCGGGCTGCTGAACCCTGCGAGCTGACGATCGAGCGCGGAGTCGCCGTGAAGATGCGCGACGGCGCCCTCCTGCGCGCGGACATTTACCGCCCCAAGGCGGAGGGTAAGTATCCTGTGCTTCTCCAGCGGACGCCTTACAACAAGGCGGGCGGCACGGGCTTTGGCCTGAAGGCTGCCGCGCGCGGTTACGTGGTGATCATTCAGGACGTCCGTGGACGCTTCACTTCCGAGGGTGATTGGTACCCCTTCAAGCACGAGTCACAAGACGGCTTTGACACGGTGGAGTGGGCGTCGGCGCTGCCTTACTCGAGCGGCAAAGTGGGGATGTTCGGAGGCTCATACGTCGGCGCCACGCAGATGCTCGCGGCCATCTCCTCACCGCCGCACCTGGCCGGGATTTTCCCCGTCGTCACGGCGAGCAACTACCACGACGGCTGGACGTATCAGGGAGGCGCGTTCGAGCAGTGGTTCAACGAGTCGTGGACGTCCGGGCTCGCCCAGGACACCTTCAACCGCCGCGTCCAAAGAAATACCAACGCGCTGCAGGGGATTTGGAAACTGCCTCTCGCCGGCTACCCGCTCTTTGGACCCGAAGCCGGGGCAGGGCTCGAAGGCCCCGGCGCGCTGGCGCCGTACTTCCTCGACTGGCTCGCGCACCCGAGCTACGACGACTACTGGAAACAGGTGTCCATCGAGGACCATCATTCGAGCGTGATGGCCCCCGTTTATTCCGTTGCCGCCTGGTATGACATTTTCCTGGGCGGCAGTTTGAACAACTATATGGGCATCAAGGCTCGCGGGGGCAGCGAAGCCGCCCGGCGCGGCCAGCGGTTGTTAGTCGTTCTGGGCGGCCACGCGGGAGGAGGCAGAAAAATCGGAGAAGTTGACTTTGGACCGGAAGCCGAGCTCGATGAGGACGAGGTCATGCTTCGCTGGTACGACCACATCTTGAAGGGCGTTGACAACGGGGTCGAGCGCGAGAAACCCGTGAAGATTTTCGTGATGGGGAAAAACCTCTGGCGCGAAGAAGACGATTGGCCGCTGGCCCGCGCCGAGAATACCCGGTATTACTTCCACTCCAGCGGCAAGGCCAACTCTCTCGGCGGCGACGGGACGCTGAGTTCGACTCTTCCTCAAACCGAACCCCAGGACCATTATCTCTATGACCCTGCCGACCCGGTGCCGAATCGCGGCGGCAGCTTGTGCTGCGACGCGTTCCACCTCCCGCCCGGGCCGCTCGACCAGCGCCCCGTCGAGGCGCGCGCCGACGTGCTCGTCTATACGACGCCCGCCTTCAAACAAGACTTCGAAGTCACCGGTCCGGTCACCGTGGAGCTTTTCGCAACCTCCTCCGCGGTGGACACCGACTTCACGGCGAAGCTCGTGGACGTCTGGCCCAACGGGTTGGCGCAGAACCTGACTGACGGGATCCTGCGCGCGCGGTACCGCAACTCCCAGGAGAAGGCCGAGTTGATGAACCCGGGGGAAATCTACAAGCTCAAGATTGACCTCTGGGCAACGAGCGACGTTTTTCTTGCGGGCCATAAGCTGCGGCTGGAAGTCTCGAGCAGCAACTTTCCTCGCTTCGACCGGAACCTGAATACGGGAGAAAACGCGGCAAGCGGGACAAGAATCGTCAAGGCAACGAATTCGATCTGCCACGACCGCGAGCACCCGTCGGCCGTCATGTTGCCCGTTGTCCCGCGATGAACTTATCAGGGACGCCTCCAGAATCGAACCGCCATGCCGTCCACCATCATGGCTGTTGCGGCGCACCCCGGAGACGCGCTGTTCACGATGGGCGCCGCGGTCGCGCAGCACATCCACGACGGCGGCCGGGGAGTCTTCGTCAGCCTGTCGCTCGGCGAACGCGGCCATCCCACGATGCCGCCCAAAGAGTACGGAGCGCTCCAGCGCGTCGCCACTGAAAGAGCCGCAAAAAAACTCGGCGGCGAGGCCGTCTTTCTCTCCTACCCCGACGCTGAAGTCCCCTTGAGCGATGAAGCCGCTCTTGCGGTGTGCGACTTGATTCGCAAGTCCAAGCCCGCCATCGTGGTCACCCACTGGAGCGGGAGCTGGCACAAAGACCATCAGAACTGTTACGCCGTCGTCCGCGACGCGGTCTTCTTTGCCGGGCTTGCCTCCCTCGCGCGCGAGCAACCCTCACACGCAGTCGGAAAACTGTTCTTTGCCGAAAACTGGGAGGACATGACGAACTTCCAGGCGGACACCTACCTTGACATCAGCCCGGTGTTCGACCGCTGGGTGGAAGCCTGCTCCGAGTTCCCCATGTGGCGAGGCGAAACAGGGTTTCGCTACAACGACTATTACCGGAGTCTGGCTGTGATGCGGGGGTGTCTCGGGGGGTTTCAGTACGCCGCCGCCCTCATGTCGTCCTCGGAACAACGCGAACGGCGCGTGCGGTCGTTGTGACGCGGAAGGATTACGCCGCTTTGATTCACCGGCCTTGGCTAAGAGCGCCGATGACGGGGGCCTGAAACGCGAGGACGACCTGGATCTGCCGGTCCCATACCCGCCATTCGTGCTTTCCAGGCACCTCCCGGTATTCGTAGGGGACGCCCTGCCGCGCCAGGAGCTGGACGAACTCGCGGTTTTCTTGCAGAAGAAAGTCCGACGAGCCGATCGAAAGGTAGAGCTGGGGGACTTCGTCCGGCCGCAGTTTTCTGATCAGCTCGAAAAGGTCGTTCTCCGCGCGTGCGGGGTTCTCAGGAGGGCTGAAGTCGGCCTCAATCACTTTCTTCACCTCCGGGTCGGCGAGGGACTTAGTCCAGTCCGCTCGCGCGCTCGCGAGGGCCCCGCTCAGGCTTGCTGCCGCGGCAAACATCGCCGGGTACTTCAAAGCGAGTTTGATCGCCCCGTAGCCTCCCATCGAAAGCCCGGCGATAGCGCGGCCCTGTCGCGACGCGACCGTGCGGTAGTGACCGTCCACAAAGGGGATCAAGTCGAGGACGAGAAAATCTTCCCACTCCAATTTTGGGTCGGCCCAATTGTTCGTGTACCAGCCGTTGTCGCCTTCCGGCATGACGATGATTTCTTCGTAGCCCTTCGAATACTGCGTCAGGTTGGTATAAC
>QHZM01000227.1 GCA_003224665.1 Acidobacteriota bacterium | reverse complement strand
CAGCAGGCTGAGCCCACTCGCAAACCGGCGCTCCACCTTAGTTTGCAAGCCATGGTAGCGGGAGTTGTTGGCCATAAAGTTTGAGCTGTAGGGTCCAATATTTCTGTGCGGACGGGGATGGTTATCGGTTGGCAAGCAAGTGCCTGCCGGCAGAAGACCAAACGGATCCGGACAGCCTACTGTCCCGTCACCTGGACGAGGATCGTTGTTACTGATGAAACTGGAAAGTTTGGTCCCTTTGGTACCGACGTATCCCACCTCGAGGAGGAGGTCTTTGGCCAACTCACGTTGGACGTGCAGGTTCCACTCCTGGATGTACGGCCACCGGTCGTGCCGGTTTCCGCTGTGCGTGGCCGAAGGCGGGACACTCCCGAGGTCAATGCTTGGAAAAACGTTGCTGTACCGGCTTGTGGGGAAGTCTCGGTTAAGCCCGTCAAGTGTTTGCGTGACTGCGTAAGGCCAGTTGCCCCGGAACTGGCTCCATTCCCAGGTCATCAGTCCCGCGTAGAACACCCCATAGCCACCTCGGAGGGTGGTGCGATCGTTTAGGCGGTAGGCAAATCCAAAGCGGGGGGCGAAGTTATTCCAGTCGGGGTCGGTGATTTCCCTGCGGGTATTGGCCGGCAGGCCGAGAACATAGTTGTAGCCGGACCAGACGAATCCGAGGTATCGGTCCGTGGTCTGCCCGTTGTCAAGACTGGAATCGTACCCGGCGGCAGTGTTAAAGCGGAATTTGAACCACTCGCTATATTCGTACCTTATCCCGAAGTTCAGGGTGAGCTTGGGTGTAAGCTTGATATCGTCCTGAATATAGTAGTGGTAATTCAGGGCCACTGCGTCGAGAGCCGCGTTTCCGATGATGCGGTCCGCATGGCTTGGAATACCCAGCAGGTAACTGGCCAGCCCGTAACCAGTAGTCCCCCGGTTCTGGGGGTCGGAAGTGGGGTCGGACCTAAAGGCCCAATTGGCGAACTGACCGTCATGGAACATTCTTGTCCGCTTGAACTCGGTGCCGACGTTGAAGGTATGACGCCCCCTGGCCTTCATCACGTTCCCGATAATTTGATGATTTTTGTCGGGGCCGTTATGGAAGACGAACATATTGGCAGTGCTGAATCCCTCCGAATCCAGATTCAGCGGGGTATCGAAGCCAATAAATTTCGGCGGTAGTCCCTTGAGCCCCGCATTGAGCAAGGCCTGGAAGCCTGGGGGAGGGTAAGAACTACCAAAGAATATGTTATCCAGGGCGTACCCATACCTGAATTCGAAGACCGTGGTCGGATTGAACACGTACGTGCTGCTCAGGGTCAAGTTTCGGAAGTTGTTGAGCTGGCTCCAAGCTTGAGTGGGAAGTGACAGGGGCTGAATTTGATTCAGCTTGGACCACGACCACCGCCCGAACATGTTCCATTTATCGGTTATTTTCTGGTCCCCTCGAATGTTGTATTGGTTCGTATGCAGGGTGTTCGCCCTGGTGTTGATCAGGTTATTCGGGTCACCGGGAATGGAGCGGTTTGGTGGGTTCGAGACGTAGAAAATCTGTGAATAAACGCTGGACACCGGGTCAAACAAGGTGGATGGGATCTGGTTGTTAGTAAACGGCTGTCGGGTGAGAATGGGATTGCCGTTGGCATCCGTGGCGCAGGCCGGGTTGGTGCCAAAGCCGCAGGTGGTGAAAGGATTGAAGATTTGGGGGATGGGATTGCCGGCGGTATCCTTGCTCAGGTCGCCGTTGAGCATGGCCGCAGTGGGCACAATTCCCAGAGCACTGGACTCCCGGCTGAACCGAAGCCCTTCGTAGTTGAAGAACCAGAAGCTCTTGTTGCGGCCGTCATAGACCTTGGGCAGCCAAACGGGGCCGCCAATCACGCCCCCGAAGTTGTTCATCCGGAAAGCCGGCTTTTTTACATTGGATGCGTTCCTGAAAAAGTCGTTGGCGTCCACAGCGTCGTTGCGCAGGAAATTGTAAGCACTCCCGTGGAGCGCATTGGTCCCGGTCCGGCTCGCGATATCAATGTGGGCTCCCCCCACCCCGTACCGCGCCGACGTGATGTTGGTCTGGATGCTGAATTCCTCGATCGCATCTACGGAGGGGCGGATGCCGAAGTGCTTGAAAAACGTTTCGTTGTTATAGGTGCCGTCGAGGGTGAAATTGTTTTGGTCAGGCCGGTTGCCGCTGACCGCGACCGACGTCCCGAAGGCGTTGATGACGAAAAAGCCCGTCCCGGGAAGTGAGGCTTGTGCGGCGCCGGGAATCAGAAGCGTCAACTGGGTAAAGTCCCGGCCGTTCAGCGGAAGGTTCTGGATCCTCCGCTGCTCCACCACATGACCTATCGTTCCCTCCGTCGTCTGTAACAGTGGAACCGTGCCGGTCACTTCCACCGACTGCGTGGTCGAGCCCAAGTCCATGACCAAATCCACGGTGGTCGCCTGATTCAACCGGACGACGACGCCGGAACGGATCAACGTCTTGAACGCGGCCAGTTTGGCCGTCACGGAGTAACTCCCCGGAAGCAAATTGGAGGCGGAGAAGTCACCCGTTTGGCTCGTGGTGACATCTCTGGATATTTTCGTATCTTCATTGGACACAGTAATCGTCGCGCCGGGCAAGACTGCGCCGCTGGGGTCTTTCACATTGCCGACGATGCTCCCATTCGTTGTCTGGCCGAGCAGGGACGGCCCGCTGAACAGAATGACCAAGGAAAGGGTAGTAATTGCCGCCCATTGCACCCCTCGGAGCGACATTGCGGGGCTATTGAACAGTCTGCACAGTCTCATCTTGAATCCTCCTGTGAATTCGTCACCGGCGGTATGTTTGCGGGAAGGAAAGAATCGTTTCGCGCGTCAGTCGACCTCGAGTCCGAGCGCCCTTCGCGGCGCAAAGTGATCATTCCGCTCCCGACGCACCTAGGTTCGGTGCGCAGTGAAGCACCGTGTCCCTCTCTGAAAATTTGACCCTGCCAACCGACGCAAAACTTCCAGTGGCTAACTTTTTACGCCTGCCGCGAAACATTGTCAAGGAAAAAAATGCGCTTCCGAAGAATATCTCGGTGGTCGTCCAAACCTGGTCATGTATCCTCAAAAGTAAATTGCTCGGCACCCGTTGAGCGGATGCCCTCGCGCCGTACAGGTCTCAGCCTTTTCCACGCATTTCTCGCATTTCTCGCTTGAAGATACCCGAACCGGATGCTAGGATGCGCCCCTTCTCAAGACACGCTGGGGTGAACCAGCGTCCGCGGAGCTAGACCTTTTTGTGTCGGCCTCTCATGATGGCGCAGAAGAATAGTTGTTGCTTGCATGACGCTCCGGAACGATCCGTACAAGTCCCGCCCTCTGCTGTTTGGTCAAGGAATCGGTATGCGAAGCGGAAGGATCACTCGGGGTCCATCTTCTCCGCCGGGTGCCCTAACTTCGACCAACTTTTAGTGACGAATCTTGGCCGAGACCACATCTCAGCGCTGGATCTCAAGATCAAAGGCCAGCCGCTCTGGAATCACTATAGGCCCGCGCTCGCGGCGGATAGGTATGAGCCAAAGGGATGACCTCTTGTGTCGAAAGACCTCCTGGCAGGGCCGGGAGGCTTTCCTGCTTGCCAATGATTTGATTCAGGTGGTATGCCTCGCGGGCGGCGGACATCTGGCAGAATTTCGATTTCGAGACCCGGCCGCTTTCCCCTCCCTCAGTCCCTTTTGGGTTCCTCCCTGGAAAACCATCGAGCCCTATCGCTACCGTCCCAAGATTCACGCCTCGCGCTACGGCCCTCTCGCCACTGGCAAACTGCTTTCAGGCCTGGTGGGCCATAACATCTGTTTGGACTATTTCGGCCCCTCGTCGCCGGAAGAAGCGGAGCAGGGACTCTCGATACACGGCGAGGCGCCGAGTTTAAGATGGCGTAAAGCGGGCCTGCGGACCACTCTGCGACGGCTGGCTTTGACCCTGGCCGTCAGGCTGCCCGTGGCAGGTTTAAGCTTCCGGCGCGAAATCACCTTGCGCAAGGGCGAATCTGTGGTCTATTTCAAAGAGACCGTCGTGAACGAACGCATGGCTGACCATTTTTTCCACTGGACGCAGCACGTCACGCTGGGGCCGCCCTTCCTTTCCGCTCGCGACAGCTCCGTCGCCATCTCGGCCACGCGAGGCAAGACCTATCCTCACGGCTATGACGGGAAAAGTCTGCTGGCCTCGGCCGAGGAGTTTCGCTGGCCCGCCGCCCCGGGCCGTGACGGTGGAAAAGTTGACCTGAGGCATCCCTTGAGCCGGCCGGGCTCCGGCTTTGTCGCCACGGTTCTGATCGACCCTCGAAGGAAGGTCGGATTTGTGGCCGCCCTCAACACCCACCATCGTCTCCTCATCGCCTATTCTTTTCGCCGTTGCGACTTTCCCTGGGTCGCAATCTGGGAAGAGAACAAGTCGCGATCCGACAAGCCCTGGAGTGGACGATGCCAGACGAGAGGCCTGGAATTCAGTTCGACTCCGTTTCCCGTCTTGCGGCACGAAGCATTTGCCATGGGTCCGCTTTTCAAGACGCCGGTCTTCGCGATGGTCCCGGCGCGCGCCGCGAAAACTATTCAGTACGTGGCGTACCTCGCTCAAGTGCCGAAGGGATTCGGTGAGGTGCGCGATATTCAACTCGCGCAAAACAAA
>QHZM01000226.1 GCA_003224665.1 Acidobacteriota bacterium | reverse complement strand
AGGTTGACCCAAAAATGTTCGAAGCCCACCTGGGGCTGGGCGAGATTTTGCGACGAAAGGGCAACGACGAAGGGGCGCTCAAGGAACTCCTGCTCGCTTGCCAACTTGAGCCTGAGAACCCGCGGCCGCACTATCTGCTCTCGCAGATCTATCGCGGCCTCGACCGCAAAGACCTCGCTCGCGACGAGATGTTGACTTTCCAACGGCTCCAGGGTCGTGCGGGGCCGGATACGACCCAGAACCGCCGGGAGCTCGTCCCGCTCGAGTAGTCATTCCATGACGTGCCAACTCTTAAAAGCCTTCCGCGCGACGCTGCTTTCCACCGCAGGCGGCAGCGTCGCGCGACTCGTGCCCGTTGGAGCCCTATTCCTGGGACTGCTTGCCCAGCCGGCCTTCGCCCAGAAACCTGCCGCGAAGAAAACGGACTTTGACGACCTTGCGAAGCGGGCTACAGCCGCGCGCGAATCCAGCCGGATCGTAGAAGCCGCTGGCCTGTACAAGAAAGCGCTGGCTTTGAGACCCCGCTGGGAAGAAGGCTGGTGGTACCTCGGCACTCTCAACTACGAAGCCGACCGTTATCCCGAAGCGCTCCCGGCTTTCCGAAACCTTGTCATGCTGGACCCAAAGTATGGCCCGGCATGGGCCCTGATGGGCCTGTGCGAATTTGAAACGAAAGACTACAAGAACTCATTTGTCCATCTTCAATACGGCCGCGCCCGAGGCCTGGGAGACAATCAGGAACTGGTGAACGTCGCTCGTTTCCACGAAGCATTGCTGCTCAACCGTCGGGGCGAGCACGAAGCGGCGATGGAGCTGTTGTCATCTCTGGTAGCGCGAAACGTCGTCTCGCATGACGTCAAAGTTGCAATCGGGCTGGCTCTGCTCCGCGTGAATTTCCTCCCCAGCGAGGTTGACCCGTCAAAAGACGCACTCATCAACGCCGCGGGAGAAGCCGGCATATTGATGGCCTTGAGCAATTTTGACCAGGCGGAAGGCGCCTTCAAGCAAATGCTCAAGGACTTTCCGGGGGCGCCTTTTCTCCATTACGCCTACGGCGACATGCTGAGTCGCCTTTCCCGCTACGAAGACGCGGAAAGTGAATTCCGCGAGGAAATGAAGATCAACCCGGACAGCGCTCTGCCGAGTATGGAACTGGCCTACATTTACCTGCGCATCCGGCGCTATCAGGACGCCTTGCCACCCGCCCAGAAAGCCGTCCAGCTCGCACCTTTGGGTTTTGCGGGCCATTACCTGCTGGGCCGGGCGTTGCTCGAACTCGGCAACATCCAGGAGTCGATCAGGGAACTCGAAACCGCCCGACGGCTCGGGCCTTTCAGTCCCGAAATCCGTTACAGCCTGGCTCGGGCTTACGCTAAGGCCAGGCGCCCGCAGGAAGCAGAGCACGAGCGTGCGGAGTTTGCCCGGCTGAATACCCTGCTCGAACGCAAGAAGAGCCAAAGCGGCCCGCAGTCCTACAGGACGTCGAGCGACCGAGGGGAACTTGGACCCCATGTCGTGAATGAGCCCGCCTCGCCTTCGCCCCCAGATGAACATTAAGATGCGGTCGGCGGCCCCGGGCGGAAGGGGTGTTGCTCAGGCCCTAAGAGGCGCCGCATGAGGCTGAAAAATTTTCGGAGGTGCGATGAATGTCAAAGAAGCTTCGGGCCCGTCCAGGCGGGTTTTCGCGCCGGCGATTCCTGAGGGCTTTAGCGGGAGCCGGTGTCGCCGCGAGCGGGACATCCAGCGCGGGCCTGAGGGCGCTTGCATCCTTCGCGGGGGAGCCTGGAGCGGGGCAGGGGAATCCCCCGTACGCTTTCGAGGAGGTGCCTCCCTCCGCGAGCGGCATCAGATGGGTCCACACGAACGGGCGCTCGCCCGAGATGTACCTGCCGGAGACCACGGGAGCGGGATGCGCTTTTATTGATTACGATAACGATGGATGGATGGATATTTATCTGATTAACAGCGGCCGGTGCGATTTTTACGACCCCAAGCCTCCACTCCGAAACGCCCTCTACCGCAACAACCGCGACGGGACTTTTACCGAGGTCACTGAGAAGGCGGGTGTCCCGGGGAACGGTTACGGCCAGGGGGTTGCCGTGGGAGACTACGACGGCAACGGCTGGCCGGACCTGTACGTGACGCAGTACGGCCGCAGCATCCTCTATCACAATGACGGCGACGGGACCTTCACGGACGTCACCAAAAAGGCGGGAGTCGCCGCGCCAGGCTGGGCCTCGAGCGCGGTGTGGTTCGACTACGATAACGACGGCCGGTTGGACCTGTTCGTCTGCCGCTTCGTGGACTTCGACAAGTCCAAAAACAAGTTCTGCGGGAACCACGAGACCGGCGAGCGTTACTACTGCATCCCTCGGGTGTACGAGCCCATGCCGAGCTGGCTCTTCCACAATAACGGCGACGGGACTTTTACCGACGTGAGCAACGAGGCGGGCATCGGCAAGGTTCTGGGAAAGGCCTGGGGCGTGGTCGCTACAGACATCAATAACGACGGCCGGATGGACCTCTTCGTAGCCAACGACACGCTGGCCAATTTCCTCTTCGTCAATCGCGGCAAGGGCCAGTTTGAAGAAATCGCTCTTCAGGCGGACGTGGGATACAGCGCGGACGGACGGCCGCGCTCCGGCATGGGAGTCGATTCAGCCGACTACGACCAGGACGGCTGGATGGACCTCTTCGTCAGCAACGTGGACCAGGAGATGTTTTCCCTTTACCACAACAACCACGACGAGGTCTTTGACGACATGGCCATCCCGACAGGCATCGGGATGACCACCCGGTTGCTGAGCGGCTGGGGAGTGAAATTCCTCGACTATGACAACGATGGGAACCTCGACTTGTTCCTCGCCAATGGTCACCCGGACGACCGGATTGAAGAACGCTACAGTCAGGTGAAGTACAAGGAACCGATGCTGCTCTTCCGCAATACGGGGCAGGCCTTTGAAAACGTGGGCGCGCAGGGGGGGCTTATCTTTTCCCGCCCGCTGGCCGCGCGCGGCATGGCACTCGGGGACTTCGATAACGACGGTGCCGTAGATGTCTTAGTCGCAGTGAATAACGACGCGCCGGTCCTGCTCCGCAATCATGCGGGGAAGCAAAACCACTGGCTGGGAGTCCGGCTGGTCGGCCGGAAGGCCAATCCCGACGCCGTCGGCGCCCTCATCACCTATCAAGCCGGTGATCTCAAGCGCAGCCGCTTCAGAGTGGGCGGCGGAAGTTATCTTTCCTCGCAGGACCCGCGCGTCGTCCTGGGAATCGGAAAGCGCACCAAGATTGATTGGCTCGAAATCAAATGGCCGCTGCCCGGCGGGGCGGTCGAGCGCTTTACGGACCTGCCGATTGATCGCTACATCACGATCGTCGAAGGGCAGGGGATCAGCAAGTAGCTCCGCTCCTGTTCGCCTGCCGGTGATCAAGCGGCCACCCAGACGTTTGCCGGGGCATCTTCGCGTATAATGCCCTTTATTGCGTCCGGCGGACTGAGAGGAGAAAGCCCCGACGAGGCGCCAACTGCACGCGGCGGGCCGATCAATGGGTCAATTTATCTTCGGCTGAATCCCGCGTCGTGGGGATGGTCCCTTGATGACGAACCCGCTTTTCCGGGAATACGAACGGCTGATCGAGATTACCGTGCAAGGGAAGAAGTTTCAGGTCCCGGAGAAAAACACTCTCCTTCGGGCTTTCCAATACATAAGCCCCGACACGATTCCCTATGGCCGGTTTTGTTGGAACCAGGAATGCCAGCTCTGCCGGGTCGGATATCGGATGAACGCCGAGCCGGACGTTACTCCTCGCAGCGTCCTGGCCTGCAAGATGCTGGCTGCGGAAGGAATGGAGATCGTCGAGCTTGCCGACGAACTGAGATGGACGTTGAGTTCTGTCCTGAAGGCTCCCGAGCCAAGGCCGCCCCTCGACTAGTCCCGCGCTCGAAGGTATCCGGAAAGTCTTGCTAACAAGTTGATATTTATGGAGTTACCAATCGATGCCGGAGCTTTCCCGTTGAGCCTCAAAATTTCGCCATTCAATGCAATAGGGTTTACTAAGGTTGACCCCATGGAAATAATCCTGCGCCGAGGCAGGTGTGGGTGCTTCGCCTATTCCGTCGCTCCCACGAAAGCCAAGGGAGTGAACAGGTTTCGAGTCTTGAGCTTGTCCCGAGACGCCAGCTTGCACGGCGCGACTTGCAGGACGCGGCCCGCGCCGGAGTTGAGCCTGCCTGCCCAGAGCCGCCTACACCCAAGAATGAGGTGAGATAATGAGCACTGCGCCTTTCCAAGAAACCCCGAACACCAATGCGGGACTCGTGCAGATCGGCACGAAAGAGGACTTGATTCGACAGCGCCTGGAAGAAGAGCGGAGCCGGCTCGAAAGCGAAGCCGGGATCGAGAGGAAGTCCACTAATCACTTTCACCGGCCGATCGAAAATCCCTTCACCAAGTCCCAGCGCGAAAAGACCACGCTATTATTCGGCGGCCTCACCTGGAAGCACGAGAAGCTGATCCACGGGGCGCTCGAAGGCCTGGGGTACAAGTGCGAGGCTTTGCCGATTCCCAACAAGAAGGCCTTCCAATTGGGCAAAGAGTACGGAAACAACGGCCAGTGCAACCCGACTTACTTCACGGTGGGGAACCTCGTCGAGTACTTGCAAAACCTGGAAGCGAAGGGGCTGACCAAACAGGAGATCATGGACCGCTACGTGTTCTTCACGGCGGGTGCCTGCGGGCCCTGCCGCTTCGGAATGTACGAGGCGGAATATCGGCTGGCCCTGCGCAATTCCGGATTCGAGAGTTTCCGTGTTCTGCTCTTCCAACAGAGCGGCGGTCTAAACCAGGCCGAAGCCGAAGCCGGCCTTGCGCTGAATCTCGATTTCTTCCTGAACATCCTGAACGCCATGAATATCGGCGACATCATCAACGACGTGGCGTATCAGATACGGCCTTTCGAAATCACTCCCGGCCAGACTGACCAGGTGCTCGACGAGTGCATGGACCTCCTGCATGAGGTCATGCGGCGCAAGCGCCCCTGGAGTCTCGAGGGCAAATGGGGATCGTGGCTGAACAAGACCAAGTTCGCCGGGACC
>QHZM01000225.1 GCA_003224665.1 Acidobacteriota bacterium | reverse complement strand
TTATCTCGACGTGGACATCGAGCGACTCGGAGCGCCTGGCAGCGCGCCCAATTGCACCTACCGCGGCATTGCCACGTACTGCGGCCCTCGCGGGCTTCCCGGGGGACGCGATACCCTGTTTCACAACAACGGCAATGGGACATTCAGCGACGTAACCGAAAAGGCCGGCATCGACCCTGAGCGCTACTACGGCCTCGGCGTGGTCTGGGGTGACTACAACAAGGACGGCCGCCTGGACGTCTATGTGGCGAACGATTCAACGCCCAGCTCGCTCTACCGCAATAACGGCGACGGGACTTTTACGGACGTTGGCGTCCCGGCGGGTGTCGCTTACAGCGCGGAGGGTCAGGAACAGGCAGGCATGGGGACGGACTTCGCCGACTACGACAACGATGGCTGGCCCGACTTGGTGAAGGGCAACTTTTCCGACGACACGAAGAACCTCTATCACAACAACCGCGACGGGACGTTCACCGATGTGACCTACCCGGCGGGGCTTGGAGACGTCGGCTGGCTCTTCACGACCTTTGGAGCGACATTCCTCGACTTCGACAACGACGGGTGGAAGGACATCTTCCTGGCCAACGGTCAGACGTTTCCGCAAATTGACCGCTACGCCACAGGGATCACTTACGCCGAGAGGAATCTCTTGTTTCACAACCTGGGTCCCGGCGGCGGGACAGTGAAATTCGAAGAAGTTGGATTGCGCTCGGGCCCCGGTCTTGCCATCCGGAAGGTCAGCCGGGGCCTTGCCACGGCGGACTACGACAACGACGGTGACCTCGAAATCATGATCACCAACATGAACGACTCGCCGGACCTGCTCCGGCACTCTCGGAAGAATCCCCATCACTCGATTCTTGTCAAAACCATCGGGACTCGGAGCAACCGGGATGGGATAGGTACTGAGGTGCGGGTTATTTCCGGCGGTCTCGTCCAGTATGATACCGTCCGAAGTGGAGGGAGCTATCTGTCTTCGAGCGACCTGCGCCTCCATTTCGGAGTCGGCCAGGCGACGAAAATTGACCGCCTGGAACTGCGTTGGCCCTCGGCGCCGGACCGGCCGGAGGTCATCAGAAATCCTCCGGCCGACCACATCCTGGTGATCAAGGAAGGGCAGGGGCTAATAGCGAGCAGGCCGTTCCGCGACGCGCGCTTGCGGCGAGAGCAGACGTCGAAGCGCGGGCGCGAGTAACTTTATTCCCGGAGCGAGATGGCAAGGCAGTTGCACGGACTCAAGAGTTTTCCCAATTTCGACGCCGGTCGCCGCTGCAAGAGACTTTATTGCAGCCTGACTTTCACGTGTTTGTTCTGGAGTCTCTCGCGGCCGGCGCTCCTTGCGGATGAATACGCTCGCGTTTCCCGCCACTCCGCTCGACTTTTTTCTTACGGGACGCTCATCCTGGATACGCGCGTCGGAGATATCCGGATTGAAGGCTGGGACGAGCCTCGGCTGGAGGTTGAAGCTGAAACGGTTGTGAGGGCGAGCTCCGAAAAGAAAGCCCAGCGGCTTTACGACCGGGTCAAGATTCAAATTGAGGGCGGCGACAAGGAAGTCCGAGTGCGCACGGTCTATCCCCCGCGCAGATTTTGGCGGCCGTTCCGAGCCGAGTCGAAGCTCTCTGTGAATTTTCGGATCAAGATGCCATTCGACGCCAACCTGGTCCTCACCTGCGTGGACGGGGACGTCCGCGTCCGAGGCATCGTCGGAGAAGAGCGGCTGAGAGTCAATTACGGTGACGTAGAGATTGATGTGCCCTCGGTCTACCGGCTGCGCTCCCTCAAGGCCCGCACGTGGGTTGGCTATGTCCAGAGCGATCTGCACGGTGAAGAAAACGCAGGCCTTCGGCCGAGGTTGACATTCTGGAATCCGAGCGGGAGCCAGGACATCACCGTCCAGGTCCGTCTCGGCGGCGTTTTCGTTTACAGCGCACAGGATTAGTCGCCTATTCCCGGAAGGCTGTTTTCCACGACTAAACTGGGATGGACGCTTGATGCGGGGGCGTTTTCGCGGGGCGGTTTTTTCCTGCCAGCCTGCTATCGGGAACCTTTCAAGGCCGTCTAACGTAAAAAAGATGGTGGCTAGACGTTCCGGGAGGGAAACAATGGAGAAGCGCTTCATCCAGGCAATCCTGATCACACTCGCATTCTTTGCCGGAGTTCTCCCGTCATGGGCTGAATTCCGGCTCGAAAAGGACATGAAGCTCGACCCGGGAGGACGGTTCGTCCTCGAGTCGGATGCCGGCAGTGTGACCGTCACCGGGAGCAAAGAATCGGGGGCCCATGTGGTGGTGACCTCTGACCGGGATGACCTGGCGACCCTCTTTGATCTCGCCTTCGAGGAAGGCTCGGCGACGGCCCGCGTGACCGCTCGCAAAAAGCATTGGACCGGTTGGCCCAAGCATCTCTCGCTCCATTATGAAGTCCGCGTGCCCACCGAGACCCGTCTCCAAATGAAAACGGGTGGCGGCGGCATTAAGGCCTATGGCCTCAAGGGCAATTCTGAACTCGAGACGTCGGGCGGTTCGGTTGAGGTCTCGGGACTTGCCGGCCGCTTGGATGCGCACACCTCCGGCGGCAGGATCAGCGTGCGAGAGGTGGACGGGAACGCCCGGGTGGAGACTTCGGGTGGCGGAATCGAGGTGACTTCCGTCGATGGATCTCTCGAGGCCCGTACGAGCGGTGGCCCTATCCGGATCGAAGGAGTCAGCGGCCACGTTGACGCACATACCTCAGGCGGATCTGTCCACGCGATCTTTGACCGTGGAAACAGCCGTGGAGGGGTGCTCGAGACTTCGGGCGGCTCCATCGAAGTTAAGCTCGACCCCAATGCGAATTTGAACTTGGAAGCTTCGACTTCCGGGGGTAATGTGACTTCGGACTTGCCGATCAAAGTAATGGGCCGCATCTCTGCCTCGAGCCTCCAAGGGACCCTCGGGTCGGGAGGCGAAACGCTTCGTCTGCACACGAGCGGCGGCTCGATCCATATTCAGGCGCGTTAGAGCACTTCCAGTCAAATCGGGCGAGGCGTCAGTCCTTCATTCCCGCGAGCCCTCGTTTGACCCCCAATTTTTCTCACTCGCAGATTCGCCTGAATTCCCCAATAATGTCGGGATAAACGGCGGGCGAATGCTTCGGCGCCGAAGCACGCGCAAGTGTGAGGAAACTGTCCGTGAAAAATGCTCCCAGCGGGCCGCCCCGAATGATTGTCCTTTCTGCCGACGGCATGCGGCCGGACTTGTACCGGAGCCCGGAAGAGTTTGGGCTGAAGGTCTCTAACTTGCGGCAACTGGTTGAGGCGGGCGCGAGCGCCGACGCGGTTGAGAGTATTTATCCGACGACGACGTACCCGGCCCACGCGACACTGGTGACGGGAGTCCCGCCGAGGGGTCACGGCATTTACAGTCACCTTGCATCGCTCGACCCCACAGCCAAGGCTCGACCTTGGCACTGGTTTGCTCGCGCAATCCGGGTTCCCACTTTGTGGGACGTGGCCCAGGCCGGCGGCCGGAAAGTCGCGGCGGTCGGCTGGCCGGTCAGCGCGGGGGCTCGAATTGATTTCAATATCCCTGAAATCTGGGATGCAGCGGCCCCGGACCCTCATCGCGACTTCCAGACCGCAGCCCGACATTCAACCCCGGGACTGTTCGAAGAGGTTTTGAAAATTCTGAGACCTTCTTTGCCCAGCGCTTCGCCCGATGAATTGCGCGCTCGGGCGGCGCTGCATATCTGGGTCCGCCACCGGCCGGACTTGCTGTTCGTCCACTTCGTCCATTACGACCAGACGGCCCACCACTTCGGGCCCTTATCCAAACAGGCCCTGCGCGCGCTCGAGAAGATGGACGAGGAAATCGGTCGCCTCCGGGATCAGGTCACCGAGGAGGCGCCGGTAGATTGGATCGTCCTCTCCGATCACGGTTTCTTGCCGGTCGAAAAAGAAGTGGCACCTCTCGTCAGCCTGGATGCCGAGGGACTATTCGGCCGCAACGCCGACGGGAGCATTTGCCTCAAGCGACTGGGCGCGGTCCACGCCGGCGGCTCGTTTGCGCTCTATTGGCTCGAGGAGCCCACGGCAGACGCCCGGCGAAGCCTCGACCGGGCCGTCAGACAGCTTCGCGATACCGGTGCGATCGCGCATGTGGTTGACCGAGCTCGACTCGAGTCCCTCGAGTCCGACCCTGATGCCGAGCTCATGCTGGACGCTGCCCCGGGGTATTACTTCTCGGATCGTTTCGACGGCCCGGTCATCCGCGAGACCGTGAAGGACCGCGGGACGCACGGCCATTTGCCGTCGCGGCCGGGGCTTGAGGCCTCCTTTATCGCAGTCGGAAACGGGATCGCTCCTGGGAAAAAACTGGGTCGCATTCGCGGTACGGGTTAAAATACGGACGTATGATCGTCGAGGGAGGGGTTTCAAATTCTGCCATTGAGGCCTACTTGCGCGCTCGCCCCCGCCGGGTCCGTTGGCGCGAGTGGGCAAGTGGGCGGCGCTATAGGGTCGGATGCTTCGAGGATCGCCCAATGCCTGTCGTAGTCCTGGCGCACTCGGTCCGCGATCGTGACAGGGCAGAGCAATTTGGCCTGGTGATCCGGAAGGACTGGGCCCAGGTTCCCTCCCGGTGTCGCGAGGCCTACGACGAGATCCTCGATAAAGCCTCGGGGATCGTTGTGGTCCAGCTGAAACGAACAAACGTCTGCGGGTGTCTTGGCCACCGGCACGTAGCGGTGAAGGAATCTCCGTTTTCCGAGCCTCACAAAGCTTTCGGCGGCGCGTCTTGCGGTGAGATTGATATTGCTTACGAGCGTGTGAAGAGCTGGAAAGCCCTCCCCTTGACGGAAACCGCCCTGGACACGAAATTCCTTTCAGGAAGCCGCCTGGAAGAGTTCCACGCCGAGCAGTTCCGAATGCGGCTGCTGAGCGTGCTGCTCCACGAAATCAATCATCTGGTGTATCCGAACGAACCCGAAGCCTCCGTGCGGGAGCGGAGCCTCGCTTTTTACCGAGAAGCGCTGGCCGGTTACGTGGAGGCCGCGGTGTCAACCCTGTCGCTCACCTACGACCGGTCTTTCTCTCGCTTTGACTAGGACTATCTTGAATCACCGACGCGCCGAAAGACCGCGGCATTCGATTTCGAGCATGCCAGGCGAACGGCTGAAAGTCCCTTCTGTCTCTTCCCTCCTTCGGGGTGAATTGAGGCCGGCCCGGACTCTCCGGGTTCTTCTGGCGATCGCAGCCTCTGTGGCACCGATCGCTTGCCGGTCGTCGCCACCCACGCGCCCGGTGAGCACACAAGTGGTTGTCCTCGGCTTTGACGGCGCTGACCCGAACTTGCTTTCCAAATGGGCTGGTGAAGGGAAGCTCCCGAACCTCGCGCGGCTGGCGAAAACGGGCACGTTTCGGCCTTTGGGCACCACCAATCCTCCAGAGTCGCCCGTCGCCTGGGCCTCCTTCGCCACGGGCCTGAACCCGGGCGGGACGGGCATCTTTGATTTCCTGAAGCGCGATCCCGCCACCTACCTCCCCGAACTGGCCCTGGTCTCGCGCGAGAAGCCCAAATTCCTGTTTGGCCTGATACCTATCAAACCTCCCAAAGTGACCAACGAGCGCGGCGGGGTGCCTTTCTACAAAGCTGTGGCGGACGCGGGTTACAAGACCACGGTGATCCGAATGCCGCTCGAGTTTCCCCCCACTCCCTTGCCCGGCGGCAAGCTCTGGTCGGGACTGAGCGTGCCCGACGTGCGCGGCACCTGGGGGACGTTCTTCTATTTCGGCTCAGACCTCACGCAATGGGACGTGGGCGACACGGAATTTGGCGGCAA
>QHZM01000224.1 GCA_003224665.1 Acidobacteriota bacterium | reverse complement strand
GTGATCGCCTTGGCGGGCGCGGGAAGATCTTGGGGCTCACGGCCCGGACCCGCCGAAATCATTCTCGGGTAAGCTTGGGGTCGCATTCTTGCTGGACCCCGTCCTTTCGGGAATAGGGCGTATGCCGCCAGGACAGTCGGGGCAGTGGTGTCAGGATTGAAATATCCACCGGGCCCCACCGCAATCACCACGAATTGCTTCTTTGTTTTCTTCCCCAGATACGTCATAGGTGTGGCGTGCGCGTTGGATTCGAGCTTCTCGACCCAGAGTTCCTTCCCTGTCCGTGCATCGAACGCCCGGAAGCGGTGATCGACGGTGCCGCCAATGAAGACCAGGCCTCCCGCGGTGGCTATTGAACCTCCGAGGTTATAAATACCGGTTTTGGGAATCCCTTTTGCCTCCAGATCGTCCACGACCCCCAGCGGCACCTTCCAGGCGATTTCCCCGGTCTTCAAATCGATTGCATTCAGGTCACCCCAAGGGGGCTGCTGGCACGGATAATGGTGGTCATCCCAAAAGCGCGCATATCCTCCCCATTTGCTGCTCCGGACGTAGGCCTCCGCAGAGCCCTCCGGCTGCGGCTTCATAAAGCCGACAGCGCCCACCTCGCTCACATTAACGAAGAGATATCCGAGATAGGGGTTGAACGAGCTCCCTGACCAGTTGCCGCCTCCCAGAGTTCCGGGCATTTCCACGGTCATGTCCCGCAGACCCCAAGGAGTAAAGATCCCCCCGGGCAGGGAGGCACCGAAGTTGTCGAGACAGTATTTTCGAAACTCTGGAGTGACCGTTGTGATGTCGTCAAGCGTCACGGAAATCTTGGCGAGCGGCGGCGGCTTGTTTGGTTACTTGCGCCACTGCCAGGATTTCCCTCCCCTCGCGTCGTACGGTAATCAAATTGGCCAGCGCGGACACATCGTAATCCCAGATGTCATGATGCACCATCTGGTAATACCAGAGAAGCTCGCCTGTGGCGGCATTCAATGCCACCAAGGAATTCCCGAAAAGACCCTGACCCTTTCGGTCCGCGCCATAAAAATCGTAAGAGGGCGACCCTATGGGGAGGAATATCATTCCACGCTCGTCGTCGACAGTCATGATCGACCACACGTTGGTTCCCGAGCGGTCTTCCCAGGAATCACCTTCCCAGGTGTTGTGTCCCAATTCGCCCGGTCTGGGGACGGTGTGGAATCTCCAGACCGGTTTTCCCGTCCGGACATCAAAGGCGCGAACATCTCCGCTGGGCCCTTTCGACGGTATTTCCTGGACTTCAGATCCTGTGATGACCAGGTCTTTGTAAATGGTGGGAGGCGAAGTTGAGTCGTACCTTTCCTTGGGCCATTTATCCGCGACACCCACACGAAGATTAATGGCTCCGCCGTCGCCGAAGCCTTTGCACGGCTTGCCCGTTCGGGGATCCAAAGCGAAGAGGCGCGCGTCCAGGGTGACATAAAAGAGGCGCTTGTCGAGCTTGTGTTCCTCCCCTCCGCAGGGAACCGGCGAGTGTCCCTCCCAGTAGGCAGCACCGCGATTGGGCACGGGGCGGCGCGTGCCGCTCTCGCCTGGAAAGGGATCGAATATCCAGAGCTCTTTCCCCGTTTCTGCATCTACCGCAATAGCGAGGCTCGTTTGGGTCGTGAAGTAAAGCACGCCTTCCAGCATCAAGGGGGTGCTCTCAAAAGCCTCAATTCCACTATTGGGAGTTCGTGCTACCTCATATGTCCAAGCTCTTTGGAGTTGCTGGACGTTCGTGTTGTTGATCTGTTTCAGGGGAGAGAAGCGCGTTCCCCCGGGATCGTGGCCATAGTTCCGCCACTCCGTATCGGCAGAACCCGAAGAACTCTGCCCGAAGGAGATGCCGCAAGCCAGAAGAAGACATGCCCAAACGGAAAAGAGTCGACTCGTTGAGGTGTACCTCGTCGGATGCGCCTTCCCGCGAAGGCGGTCACTGATTCCGAGTTGATCTCGGCCAGCGATTCCGACGTCCTGCCGGTTAGCAAGGGAGCGAAGCGACAGTGGAGGAGTCATCGTGCTCGAATTGACAGGGGTCAGTCAACTGGAATTTCGTTTCGTGTTCATGCTTTCCATAGGTCTCTTTTAGGGGACCTTCGCAGTGATACAAACTCTCTCACTTGCGGTCGTACTGAGACTCGTTCTGGTCATCTCGACTCACTTCTTCTCGCTCCCCGCTGGCAACCCAAAGCAAAGAATGTTGGGGCCGATGGCAATCGCCACAAACTGTTTGCCGCCCACCATGTACGTCATCGGTGAGGTTTTGTTTTCCGAGCCTGCAGGGAAGTGCCACAGTGGTTTTCCGGTTCGTTCATCCAAGGCCACGAAATCTCCAGGTGGGTCTCCATAGAAGAGCAGACCCCCGGCCGTCGCCAACACTCCCGCTTCTCTCTTGCCCTCGGAGGGCCCGGCTTGTGGCATTTCCCAAACGACCTTTCCGGTGTCGATGTCAAGCGCGCGCAGGTACTTCTTGCCAGGCTCTTCTCGCGGTGGTTCCTTTTTCCAACTTTCCTCCTTTAGGTTGACTGCGCATTTCTCCAGCGCCACTACATAATAGAGGCGGGTCTTCGGGCTGAAGGCTGTGGCGTTCCAATTGGTTGCAGTGTCAGGACAGGTTAGGTCACCTTCTTGTTGAAGCTGGGGACGCCCATCCGCGCCAATCCCGCTTGCCCACGTCAGCTTTTTCACGAAGGGCTTGGCCAGCAGGACTTTGCCATTGGTTCGGTCGAGCACGTAGAAGAAGCCGTTGCGATTGGCAAACAGCATGAGCTTGCGGTCTTGCCCCTGGAAGCGTGTATCAACCAGAACTGGCGGCTGATTCGCGTCCTGATCTTTAAGATCGTGAGGAGTGAACTGGTAATACCACTTCATCTTCCCGGTGGCAGGATCGAGCGCCAGGATGGAATTGGTATAAAGGTTGTCACCGGGTCGATCGCGATCGTCGGAATCGGGCCACGGATTGCCTGTCGGCCAGTAGAGCGTGTCGGTCTCGGGATCATAGGAGCCGGTCAACCAAGTGGCGCCACCTCCCATTGTGGGTTCTTTGGGACCCCAAGTCTCAATCCCCGGTTCCCCTTGGGCGGGGATGGTCCAGGTCCGCCATACACGTTCACCCGTATCGGCCTTGAAGGCGGCGATAAACCCGCGAATGCCCCAGTCTCCACCCGCAACGCCCGCGACGACCATATCCTTGACGATCAACGGGGCCACAGTCGAGCCGTAGTGCTGAGGCTCATCGATCATATTCTGTTCCCAGACCAGCTTCCCGCTTATCCGGTTCAAGGCGATCAGGTGCGCGTTGTCGGTCACCATGAACACCTTATCTCCAAGGATCGCAACGCCGCGATTTGTCCCGAGGGAGGCGTCGCTAACCAGTCCCGGAGTGCGCGGGCGAGAGTAATTCCAGATCTCGCGCCCCGTCAGGGCATCGAGGGCGAAGACCGAGTGCGGGCCAGTGATGTACATGATCCCGTCGGCAACCAGCGGCGTCACCTCCAGCCCGAAGTACTTCATGTTCTCGTTAAAATAGGCTGTGTCAGGGAGCAGATTCCTCCAGAGAGGCACCGTGAAAATCCACTTCAAGTCCAATTTGTTTACGTTGGCGGTGTTGATTTGACTCAGCTCGCTGTACCGGTTGGCGTTCAGGGTTCCGTTGTAGGTCAGCCAGTCTCCGGGTTTGGGATGCAAAATGCGCTCGAAATCAATGTCACCCCCTTGGGGAGGCGGATAGGTGTCCAGGGCTCCGGGCTTCACACCTGTCAGCCGACTTAGGTAGGCGATGAGGTCTTGCAATTCTTCGGGAGTGGCTTGCACAGGGGGCATTACCGATTGCGTTTCCTCCACGATCGAAGCGATCTGCCCTTCCTCAAGCAAGTCCAACTTTCCCTGGAGGTCTTCCACCCGAATATCAAAATTGCTCCGGTTCCGGGCGAAACCGCGAAGGGTGTTCCCATCGCGTAACTTGACCGTGACCAATTCATAGCCGGGGGTGATATCCGCACTCGGGTTCTTCAATGCTGATTGTATTTCGTCAACGGTTCTTTCATCCGCTAAGTTCGACAGATCCGGACCTATGGCCTGACCTCTCCCAGAGACCATATGGCAGGAACCGCATTCTCCTTTGCCGAAGAAGAATTGCTCCCCGGCCGCTGGGTTGCCGGGCACGTTGCTTTCTGCCGCCTGGGAATTCAACGAGCGTACGAATGGCGCCAGAGCATCGAGGTCCTGAGCCGGGAGATCAAAAGGCGGCATGCCCGTATTTGGAATCCCGTTCTTAATAATGTTGCGCAACCGCTGAACAGACATTCTGCGCATCAGGGGGTCCCCTGTTAATCCCGGACCTTGGTCTGTACCCCGGAAATCAGCTCCATGGCACCCGACACAATGCTTCGCGTACACTTTCTGGCCTCGCGCCAGATCCGGCGGGGCAGCAGAAGGATTCTGCCCGAACAGCAGCGCCAAGCTGTAGATAAATGCCACCATTATGGTCGCTACGATCCGTCCACCGGATCGATTTTGGCCAAAAGCGTTCTGGTTCCGCTTCTTATTGTCATTTGCTACCAGCCCTGAGAGAGGAACTTAAATCACTCGTGCGCTAAATGCTGCCAGAGTTGGGAAGCACCGGTGCGCTGCGGGCCTCCCATCCTCTGAGCCGGCTTATTCCCTACGGGGTTACCTGGGCATTGCCATCCTAACTCCGCGGCCCGCGATGGTCAATTACGTCATCTCGCGCAATATCTCGTTGACTTCATCGACATCGAACGACCTGGCGTCGAACTCGCCTCCAATCCATTCCAGAAATTCCTTGTTCTCCGGATGATGAGGATCCCCGATGGCCTGCAGAAAGTCCTCGTAGCCCCCGATTCCTCCCACGTCTTCGGGCGGACAGGCGCGGGCCCCGGCAAGGCACACGGGGGAACGCATGTCTTGCTGCAGTGGAAGAATTTAGTGCACCTCTCTAAAACCGGACACGCGAATTCGGTATGCTCAGGGCCTCTTTCAACGAAGGTGAGATGAGCAGGAGAGCGCGTGTCGATCGAACCCCCGAACAGAAGCTGGAGATTGTCTTGGAGGGGTTGAAGAGTGGGAACATTGCAGAGACTTGCCGTCGGTACGAGATTGGTCCGAATCTCTACTACCGGTGGAAGGATGAAGCCCTGAAAGGAGCCAGCCCGGCGCTAGGGGGGAGAAGCGCCGCGGCGTGAAACAGTAATTGACATTTAAACAATTTTGTTACGGTCGCTATACGTGAAATAGTTTTGTTACGTTTGACCGCGACAAGCGGACGATTCATCAGCCTAAGTCCTCACACATTAGCCGGCTAGAGTTGACAATAAGAGAGATCGACTGACTAGCGAGCAGTTGCTCTACTCCGGATATTAGTGATTGATTTTCAGCGACTTGAATTTCGGGCCATTGGAACCTGAAACGGGAAACTGACTGAGGTCGAGGGTTGCTTCTTGTACGTAAGCACCTTGTCTGCTATGGATTGGTGAGCCGTGGGGGAATCGAACCCTCAACCTACTGATTAAGAGGCAGGCTGATCTTTTTCCACCATTTACGCCTTTTCCCATACTTTTCATAACCTTACATCAATTCTGGGAATTCGCTTTCGCTCAAAAGCACAACCCATTTTCCTTGCAGGTAGATAGGGTCGAAAGGAGGTTTGCTACGGTTCTGTTACGTTGCTCGCCGAGGGATCGACCCGCCCCCTGCGAGACCACCAATCCCTTCGTGTTAAACGCGAAGCGTTGGTCAGATGCTCTAAACAAGGTCGGAACCTTGACCCGACCTTGGCTGCGGGTATTAAATCGCTAATTCCGATGCCGTATGGCATTTTGGCGACCGTATAGCCACTTGACAGTAATACTTATAAAGCCGACAACTGACCAACTGCACCGGAGGTATCTTGAAGTGCTGCTTCGCCATGCTAGTCAGGCGCACGGCCGGGGCCAGCCACTAAACAACCGTGGGCTGGTCGGGCAATTGGCCTTCAGTGCGGTCGTCCTGTTCTCCCTTCAGTCCGCTCGAGCTCAATCACCGCCTCAGACCGTGCGGCGTGTTGCTGGCGTGACCAAGCAGATTACGGTCCCAATGGTTTCGGAACCATGGACTGCTACCGTGTCGTTGCCGCCGCGCCCCCTCCAGAAGCAGGCCCGCTTTATCGGCCACTATCCTGGCTTCCGTGAGGCAAAGCAGCGGGCCAATCAAGCCACCCTTCGGCGTTTGGCTAGGAAGCACTTCAGCATGATGGGCAAGGCATTTGCGCTGTCGCTGCTGGCGGCTACCACATCCACAATAGTTTTCGACGGCCCGAGCGAATCAGACACTCACGTCTTCCCTCCCGACCCTCAAGTTGCCTCCGGTCCGACGCAAGTTGTTGTGGCGGTCAATACGCTGCTCGCCGTTTATGACAAAACGGGGCTGCTCGAAGGCAGCTTTCAGCAGCTCTCGTCGTTTTTCAGCGGCCTTGGAGTCACCGGCCAGATTTCCGATCCGCGTCTCATCTATGACCAGGTCAATAACAGATTTATTCTCAGCGCCGCCGATGTGGATCTCACAAACTTCACGACTGGTTACGTGCTGCTCGCAATTTCTCAGACCTCGGACGCAACAGGAGTTTGGAACAAGTACGCCATCAACTTCAAAGGCCGCAACGCGACGAATACGACGAATACGTTTCCCGATTTCCCAGGGTTGGGATTAAGGTCAACAGCAGTTTATGTTACGAGCAACCAGTTCGAGTTGAATTCTCAGTGCGTTGCCCAGCTAGCCAATTCTCCATGTAGTTTCTCTGACGCTTGGATCGAGGTCCTCGACCTGGCCGACCTGCTCGCTGGCAATCCGACCCTGACGGTTACGACGTTCAAAGAGATCAAGACGGCTTCGGGGCAGTTAGCCTTCAGCATTCAACCTGCTTTGACCTACGGAACCTCAGATACAGAATTTCTCATTTCAGCGAGCTTTTCAGGGAATCCCAGCTCGGCGCTCAATGTATTCGCGATCTCCAGTTCCGGCACACTTCTCTTGAGCGAGGCGGATTTGCCGGTTTCTCCCTTCAGCCTGCCCCCCGACGCTGCGCAAGCTAGCTCCAATGTGCCTATCGATACGGGTGATTTCCGGCTGCTCAATGCTGTGTGGAACAACGGTTCCCTTTGGTCTGCGCAGAATGTAGCTGCTTCCTCCGGGGTGGGTTCAGTCGCACGTTGGTATGAGATCGGAGCGACTGGCTTGAGCACTTTGACGGTGAAGCAATCTGGTGACATCGCAGGAAACGCCAACGCCTATTACCCGGCGATTACGGCCAACTCGAGTGGAAACGCGACCGTCGTGTTCGAGACTTCGGGCGAAACCGAATACATCGCGGTCGAATTTACCGGACGGAGCGCCTCGGACCCTCCAGGTACGATGCGCACTCCCGCCGGGTATGCTGGCGTAGCCCAAACGTACAGTGAGGGCCGATGGGGAGATTACAGCGGAACTTCTCTCGATCCCGACGGTCAGACGGTCTGGGTAATCGGCGAGTTTTCCAAGGGACCCGATCCGACTTACGGAACATCCGTTGCTAAAATCGGCGAACCGCCTGCGATCAATGTTTTTCCTCCTTCCGTCAATTTTTCTGGCGTCGCCGTCGGGTCTACGACTCCGCCGATTTCCGTCACTCTAACCAATGCCAGCCCAAACCCTGTTCCAATAATCAGTTCGAGCCTCAGCGGTCCAAATGTCGCCGAATTCGCTATTTCCAATGACAAATGTGCCGGTTCGACACTGGCAAGCGGTGCAAGCTGTTCGATTGCTGTTACCCTTACTGCGACCGCCGCAGGAGTGCGTCTTGCAGCCCTTGTGGTTAGTTTCACCGGGGTCGGCAGCCCGGTCAGCGTCATTCTCCAGGGTACTGCCTTCGCTCAGGGTGTTTTGACGTTCTCACCTCCCAGTGCAGTCTTCAGCGACACACCTGTCTTTGGAGTCAGTCCACCTGTAACCTTCACGGCCATGAACACGGGGTCTGAGCCTCTCGAGATCCAAGCGATCGGGATTGATGCCGCGGATTATACAGAGACTAATAACTGCCTCGGGACTATGGTCATCGGAGGGAGCTGCACAATCAGTGTGACCTTTCGCCCAACCGCGCCAGGCCCCCACCCGACTGTCCTCAATGCATCAACGAACGCTTTTGTCGCGCCCACCGGCGCCTCGATAACTGGAACAGGAATAGGCGTCCCCATTGTAGTTCTTTGCCCTTCCGGCCTTTCCTTCCCGAATCAAGTCGTGGGCTCGTCCAGTACGCCTCAGACCGCCATCATCACGAATACGAGCGCGACTGCGCTGACGATCACCCAAATTTCAACCAGCGGTGATTTCTCCGAGACCAACAATTGCGGAGGAGGCCTTGCGCCGCAAACCGCATGCGTTACGCAAATCGTGTTCAGCCCCACGACAACTGGGACGAGAGCCGGGACTCTCACGATCACTGACGATGCCTCGGGGAGCCCACAGACTGCGCCACTCGTCGGAACAGGAGTTGTCGCGACGGCGCAAATGATCCAGCGAAATGTGGTTGGAAGCCGGGAGCCTCAAGGTGGGAGTCAAGAGGCTGGCCAACCGCCGACCCCTGAAGGACGTGAACTGCCGGAAAGAAATCCCGAATTGTCGATGGTCGGGGGTCAGTTGAAGAGCGCAACCGACTCCCAAAAACCGACAGTGGACCCGGAAACGGCCAGCGCGCCTTACGGCCGGCTTCCACTGAGTTTTCAGGCCAATGAGGGGCAGACTGATCCGCGGGTCAAGTTCTTCCTACCTGGGAGAGTGTACGTTTTATTCTTGACCCAGGATGAGGCGGTACTGGAGTTGCAGAACAGAAGAGAGAGGCCAGAAGCAACGAGTCAGCAGGGTGGCCGCCCGTCCTCGGTGGTCGTTTCTCACTTCGGGGCAAGGAATCAGCCCAGAGCCACGCCCAGCCCCACTGCGGCTTCGGCAGTCGTGCGCATGAAACTTTTGGGCGCCAACCCCAATGCACGGGTCACCGGTATTGATGAGCTTCCAGGGAAGTCGAATTACTTCATCGGTCATGATCCCGCAAAGTGGCGAACGAATGTGCCGAACTACGAGCGGGTCAGATACCACGACGTCTATCCCGGTGTGGATCTGGTTTATCACGCCAATCACCGGCAACCGGAATACGATTTCGTTGTCGCTCCCGGCGGGGACTCAAGTGCGATTCGATTGGGCATAGTGGTTGACCGGTCGGTTCGCGGGCAATTGAGTTCTCGCATCGTAGCGCCACTCCGAATTGATGCTCATGGGGACCTCGTCATCGAAACCGCGGCGGGCGAATTACGCTTCCGAAAGCCTGTCGTCTACCAGCCTAAGGCGAGTGATCAACTTTCAGCGGTCACCAGGCGCGCAGGGGTAAAAGGGCAAGAGGCGAAGGACCTGCTGGATGGCCGATATGTTCTGGCGGGTGCGAATGAGGTGGTATTCGAAATTCCATTCCGTGATCCCACGCGTGTCTTGGTTATTGATCCGGTGTTTGCTTATTCCACGTATCTCGGCGGGTCGAATCCCGATCACGCAAATGTCATTGCGGTGGACTCGTCGGGAAGCGCTTACGTGACTGGTTACACGCTTTCGCCGGACTTCCCGGTGACCTCAGGAGCCTTCGACACTTCTTGCGGGACGGACACCATCTGCAATGAACAAAATGCCACTGATACTTTTGGCGGGGATGCATTCGTGGCCAAGTTGAGCCCAGACGGCTCCCATTTGGTATACGCCACCTTCATCGGCGGGGACTATCATGATGAAGGGACTGGCATTGCCGTTGATTCTTCAGGCAACGCCTACGTAACGGGCTGGACAGAGAACGCCGGGACTTTCCCAGTGACCTCGAAAGCAAACGTCAGGACATGCGGTAGTTCGGACTTTCCGACTTGCGACGATCCCTTCGTTCTAAAGTTGAACCCAACCGGGTCTTCGCTCTTATATTCAGTAATCGTGGGGGGCATGAGCACCGACCACGCCAATGCGATCGCGATAGATAGTGGGGGCAAGGCCTACATTACTGGCTTTACGCAGTCAACCGATTTTCCGGTGACGCCAGGCGCACTGCAGACGGCCCTCGCGGCCA
>QHZM01000223.1 GCA_003224665.1 Acidobacteriota bacterium | reverse complement strand
TCGCGGGAGTGGCCGTGTGGGCGCATACGGGACGCGGCCTGCACCTTTCGCGCGAGCAGCGCGTAGAAGTCCTCGGCAGGTGGAACGAAAAAGTCGGCGCACAAAAAATCATCGTAGCCGGCGTTGGGGGCTCCCCCGAGAAGGCCGAAGACTTTTCCTCCTACGTTTCCTCTGCGCTCGACATGGCTCATGACGCGCTCGATAACGGGGCCCACGCCTTTCTTGTCCATCCTCCCCGGCTCCCCCGCTGCGCCTCGGATCGGAATAAGCTGGCACTCGAATATCACAAGCAACTCGCCACCACCCGCGCTCCCCTGGTCCTTTTTTATCTTTACGAAGCCGCCGGCGGAATCGCGTATTCGCCGGACTTGCTCGGGCAACTCCTCGCGTTGCCAGAGGTGGTCGGGATCAAACTCGCGACCCTTGACAGCGTGATGACGTTTCAGGATATCGCGACGCTCGTGACCAACAAATTCCCCGAAAAACTTCTGATTAGCGGCGAAGACCGTTTCCTCGGCTACAGCCTGACGTGCGGCGCGCGCGCAGCGCTTGTCGGAATGGGCGCCGCTTGCACAAAGCTGCAGCACCGCCTCCTCCGCGCCTGTTTCGAACGCCGCGCCGAGGAGTTCCTTTCGCTCTCCGCCGCCGTGGACCGCCTCTCCCAGGTACTCTTTATTCCCCCGATGGAAGGCTACATCCGGCGGATGCTGTGGGCGCTCGTCCACCTGGGTGTCCTCGCCCGTGAGGCCGCGCATGACCCCTGGGGACCCGACCTGCCGGAAAGCGAATTCGTTGAGCTTGGGAATACTCTCCGTGCGCTGGGCGAGCTCCCTGCGAAGTAGGCGCATTCGAGGCATTTCTCTGAATAGAGATTCCCGATGTGGGAATTCCTTCCGCCCCAGGTCCGGCTTCGCGGCGCGCCGCGCGCAGACGAACGAACGGCGCGGCAGCTCCGCGAGGACTACGAAAGGTTCCGCGACGGCCTGCCGCGTCCCCTTGAGCCCTACGTCCTCGCGACTTACGCCATCAACCTGGCAAGCGCCTACGGCGGCTTGCGCGTGAAGAATCCTTTTGGAAAAGCTTCCGGGCAGTTATCGCTCGCGGCGCACCAGGTCGAGAAGGACGCGGAGGCCGGGCTGGGCTTTGTCGTTCTCAAGACGGTCATCGCGCAAGACCAGCAGGGCGAGCAAAGCATGCGCGAATGGGCCATCCCCGAAACGCGCATGCTGGTCGAGCGCGTCCGCGGCCGGAGCGGCGAGGAGGGTTGGACGGTCACCTGGAAAGGGCGCGGGTGGTATGAGAGCTTTGAAGCCTATCGCAGACTCTTCGACCAGGCGCTCGTCCTGGGCCGGGCGGCTGAGATGGTCGTCGCACCCTCGGTGAAATATCACCTGCCGACGCCGCAAGAGACGAGCTGGAAGGAAGAGGAATACACCTTCACAACGCGAGCCCTGGTCGAGACCTGGAGCAAGCATTCGAAGGGACTGCCCATGCCGCTCGAAAAAGACTTCAGCCCGACGCTGGCGGGCTCCGAGCGCGCGACGCAGCAGACAAAAATTCTCGAATGGCTGGAGAGGGTCCCGGCGTTCATCCACCGCGCGGCTCCGGGCAAAGTCTGCGTGGGCCTTAAAATCTTCAACACACTTTTCGAGGACGGTTTTCAGCTCCGCATGCTTGAGGCCATCCACGCTCCTGCGGCGGGGGAGAGCCGCGCGGAGTTTTTCGTTTACGCGAATCGGTTGTTTGACCCCGCGAAGAGCTTCGAAGGAAAAATGGGAGTCGCTTACGGCGGCCCGGACTTGAGCGAGCGGAACTTGAGTGTTCTCGAAAAATTCCTGGCCGGGCAAGGACGGCCGCGGGACCCGGCGAAGCTCTTGCCCTTGAGCGCCACGGGCGATATTCAGTCCGGGCGTGTCGCGGTCGAATACCTGCTGCGCGGCGCGTCAACCTTCCAGATGCACACACTGTTTCAGTTGCCGGACAGTGAGTTTGCGATGAAAAGCGGAAGCAAAACGGAAAAAGCCTTGCACCGCCTGCTTTTCCACCCGCAAGAGGGTTTCCTGGCCTGGGTTCTTGACCTCGGCCGGCGGCTCGGCTGGAGTTCCGGGCTTAAGGTGGACGAGATGGCCGCGTGGTGCCGGACGAACTGGAACGAAGTCGCTCAAGCGCTACGTGACTGAGTAATCTCGTGGACCGATTTCCCTTTTCAAAAACTCCTGTTTGTATTTGAATCTTTGGTCTTGCTGGCGCGGTAGCGCATTTCTCAAATGAAGCTGAGGGTCATGAACATTGCCGATATTCCCGCAGGGATGCGGCTCAAGGAGATCGCGGGTTGGAACCAGACGCCGGCCGACTGGGAACGCTTCCTCAGCGCGAGTCCCGAAGGCTGTTTTGTGATTGAGGCGGAAGGACGAATCGTTGGGACGGCGACAACCATCAACTACGAAGGCCGGTTTGCCTGGATCGGAATGGTCCTTGTGGACCCGGACTATCGCGGCCGGGGCATCGGCACGCGCCTGCTCGAGAAGGCCATTGATTACCTGGATGGCAGCGGCGTCCCTACGCTCAAGCTCGACGCTACTCCGCAGGGAAAACCGATTTATAAAAAGCTCGGGTTTACGGAGGAATACGAAGTTGAGCGCTGGGTACTCCGGCGGTCTCCGGGTGCAAAGACGTCAGAGCCACCCGGGCCCTTGCCCGACTTTGAGGGAATCCTCAAGTGGGACCGTGTGGTCTTCGGCGCAGACCGGAGCCGGCTGCTCAGCTCGATTGATCGCGAATCGCGTGATTTCACTTTGACGGCTGAGCGGCGAGGGAGCCTCGAGGGATACGCGGCCGGCCGGCGCGGGTCGCTTGCGGACCACCTGGGCCCATGGGTCGCGCGAGACGAACCGAGCGCCGTCGAGCTGCTCGACGAATTCCTCCGGCGCGCGGCGCGCGGCACACTGTTCGTGGACTGCATGAAATCGAGCCCCTTTGCGCACGAGCTCCTGGCAAGCCGCGGATTCGAGCTCTCGCGCCCTTTGACGCGAATGTTCCGCGGCCCTAACACACATCCGGGCCGGCCGGAGCTCGTCTGCGCCATCCTGGGCCCGGAGTTCGGGTAATTAGATAAGGAGCCTTCTGCAAACCAAACGCATCTTCTACGGCTGGTGGATTGTCCTCGCCGCTTTTCTGAACCTCTTCTTCACCGTCGGGATCATTTTCTACGGGTTCCCTTTTTTCTACCCTCACCTAATCGAGTCCCTGAAGTTCACCCGGGCCCAGGTGACCCAAGGGTTTTTCTTCAGTTTTGTCCTTGTCGCGGCATTTTTCGGCCTTCTCGCCGGCGCGCTGATCGACCGGCTCGGGGCTCGGGAGTCGATCCGATACGGAATCGGATGCGTAGGCCTTTCGTTGATGCTGATGGGGAAGATGACCGAGCTATGGCATTACTACGTGTTGTGCTTCGTCCAGGTTGTTGGCTACGTGCTGGCCGGACCCATCCCGAATCAGGTCCTGGTCTCAAACTGGTTTCGAGCGAAGCGCGGCCGGGCAATGGGCTACGCCTACCTCGGGTTGGGCCTGGGAGGAGTGGTCTCCGCGGACCTCACTCTGTGGCTTATCCGGCGCTTCGGTTGGCGCGGGGCGTTCCAGATTATCGGCCTGCTCGTTCTTATTGTTCTCTTCCCCGTCGCGCAATGGGTCACCCGGTCCTGGCCGCGTGAGCTCGGGCTGCAGCCGGACGGCGACCCGTCTCCTGGTGCCGCGGACCCCGTGCCAGGCTCGGAAGGAGCGGGCGTCCGGCGAGCCGTCCGTTCCCTCAATTTCTGGCTCATCATTCTGGGCAGCACTCTGACGATTGGAGCCATCGGCACCGTCATCCAGCATTTCGTATTGTTTCAGCTCGACCTGGGGTATACGAAAGACCTGGCCGCCCGGGCGATGCGGGCCTTGCTGATTTCAAGCCTCGCCGGCCGCGTGATCGTGGGATATTTCGCCGACCGATACGTGAAGAAAAATTTGATGGCGCTGTTTTATCTGGCGCTGGGCGTTTCGATACCGCTGCTGTTTTGGGCTCAGAGGGGCGCCGTGCTCTGGGGCTTCGCTGTGGTCTTTGGCTTTGCGATGGGAGCGGACTACATGTTGATCCCCCTCGTTACCGCCGAATGTTTCGGACTGAAGGCCCTTGGCAAACTCCTGGCCCTGATTATCATGGCCTACTCGCCCGGGCAGTGGGGCGGGCCGTGGCTCGCGGGAAAGATCTTTGACGCCACGAGAAGTTACAATCTGGCGTGGGTCATCATGGCTGTCGCGGGAGTCCTTGGCTCGGCCACAATCTACGCGATATCTCCTCGGCGGGGCGGCCCCGCCGCGTCCGAATGAATACACGCGGCCGGTCAATCTTCAAGGCCAGCCCGGGCCTCTGCCGGACGCGCTCCGGTTCCTCAGCCTAAGTTCCGGGTGGTTTAGGCGCCGGGGGAGGGAGGGCCCGAGCCTTTACCTCAGACTGGAACCCTACTTTGGCGTGACTGCCGTCGCAGAAGGGCTTGTTTTGTGAGTGCCCGCAACGGCACAGGCTGATCCCGGTACGGCCCGCGAGGTCGAAGGCATTGCCCTCCATATCGTAGATTGTGAATTCGCCCTCAACGCGCAGAGGGCCATTGTTTCTTACCGTTATTTTCGCCAAGAGTTCCTCCTTTTATAAAAGTTAAAAGTTCGGATACAAGCGGCAGAAGGGTGAAACTTTGATATCCCTGGAGCAAGTCCAGCCTGAAGGGGCCCGGCCGCACGCCAAGACCGCCCGATTTCCCAACCGCTTTCGCGACTTCACTTAAGAAAGAGCCGGCCGGGTAACACAAGTACTAAAATCCCGATAAAGATCAGGGCAATGACTCCGTGCAGCGTCATGCAATCGCGCCGCTGCAGCTCGATTCGCCCCGCGACGAAGGACTTGGTCTTGGAAAAGACTACCCAGTGGAGCCCGATCAGGACGACGACCAGAGCCAGCTTGGCGTGGAGCCAGCTCGCTCTCAAGTAATAAGATCGGTTTGTCGCGATCAGTAAGATCCCCGTAATAACCGTCAGTGGCAATCAACAATCCCCCCAGCCAGAACACGAGCCCCAAAATGTGGAAGACCAGTAACCACGCCGTCATGCTATGTCTCCCTCGGACCGCCTCATCGTCCTCCCCGACTGCCGCAACCAAATTTGTTGACGCGGATTGGCCGCATCGAGGATAATTCTAACAGAGGTCTTTCGAAGGAGCAGGAATTTGGCGCAATACTACATTCCGGTCGGGGAAGTCGAAAAGCGCGAACCGAAGTCCGAGGGCATCAACACCCCGCGCAAGAAGAAGCCCAAGGAGCTCGCGGTGATCACGGAGTGCTGCACCGGGTGCGCGGGTTCGCCGGCTTGCGTCCCTTACTGCCCCGTCGAAGACTGCATGTATTGGGTCCCCGACGAAGACCACCCTCCTTTTGGCCGCATCGAAGTTGACCCCTACACCTGCATCGGCTGCAAGAAATGCACGAGCAAAGGCCCCGACGGCTCTTTCCTCGACGGCTGCCCGTGGGACGCCATCGAGATGATCCCCATAGAAGAAGTCGAGGCAAAGCTCGAGGTCAAGTTCCAGATCTGATTTCCGGTCAAAAGTCGAAGTTTCAAAAGCAACCTAGCGCGTGGCTTCCGCGCTTGCAGCTTTGCGCGATGCTTTTTCTTCTCGCTTGTCGCCTGTCACGACATTCGCTTCCCGCCGGCGAATCGCTTGCGCAGTGAGCAGGGCCTGTTCGCGGACCCGTTCGGACCTGCCGGGGGCTCCTCGGGCAAAGCGCTCCACGTCGCCGA
>QHZM01000019.1 GCA_003224665.1 Acidobacteriota bacterium | reverse complement strand
CGAAGCGCTTGGCGTGCTCTTTCAGGATGCAGCGGTCCTGGATGACCTGAAGACCCGCTTCCCGGGCGCGGCGCGCGGCCTCTTCGTGGACCACACCTTCCTGCATCCAGATCACTCGGGTGCGCTTTTGGATGGCGCGCTCGACGAGCTCGGGGACGAATTCCGGCCTGCGAAAGATCACCACCACGTCAACCGGGGCGGGCACGTCGTCGAGACTGGAATAGGCTTTTTCGCCGAAGACCGACTTCTCATGGGGGTTCACGGGGATGACGCGGTAGCCGTGAGCGCGCATGTAAGACGCAACGCCGTAACTGGGGCGCGACGGCTTCGAGGACAGGCCGACGATAGTCAGCGTTTTGTACTTTTCGAGGATGGCAGTGATCGGGTCGGTCACGTGCGTCCCCAGCCGGGCCTGACTCGTTCCCAGCATACAATCCTCCGCCAATCCGATCATACTACCAGAGGAACCGTTGCAATCCCACCTTCGTAATCGCTTCGGGCTTCCGGGCTTTCCTTCGCGCGCGATGGCTTGTTGCAGCGGGAACCGGAGACGACCGCTAGCGCCGTTCCAACTATTTGGGGCTATTTCCGTGAGCAGCGCTTTCGAGCATTCTCGAAAGGCCTCGGCTTAAGCATTTCGGCACATTTAAGTTGGAACGGCGCTAGACCTTCCCCGCGCGGACCGGCGCCGTCATGACGCGGTGGAGAGCTTCGAGGAACAGTAGATTGTCCTTGTGCGTCCCCGCCGTGACGCGCAGCGACGTCGGGAATTTGTAGATCTTCATCGGCCGCACGATCACACCTTCGTGGAGCAGCCGCACGAAGTCTTCCTCACAATCGCGGCCCGTGTCAATGAGCAGGAAGTTCGCGACCGACGGAGTATACCGCATCCCCATCACCGTCAGTTCTTCGGTCAGAAACTTCATCTCCTGACGGTTGGACTCAATCGAGCGCGCGACGTGCTCGCGGTCGTCCAGGGCCGCGAGCGCAGCGGCCTGTGCCACGGTTGAGGCGTTGAAGGGCGACCGGATGCGGTTCAGGCACTCAATCAGCTCGCGGTCGCCCATCCCGTAACCGATGCGCAGGCCCGCCAGGCCGTGGACTTTCGAAAAGGTCCGCAGCACCAGGATGTTTTTCCCCCGCCGCACGCAGTCGAGTGAACGCGAATAATCGGGCCGCTGGACGTAGTCGTAATAGGCCTCGTCCAGGACCACGAGGACGCGCGGCGACACCGACTCGAGAAACCGGTCGAGCTCATCCGCCGTGAACATCGTGCCTGTCGGGTTGTTCGGGTTGCCGAGGTAGACCACCTTGGTGCGATGCGTGACGGCATGAGCGATGGCCGCGAGGTCGAACGTCGCGTTGCGCATCGGCGTCAGGACCAGCCCCGTGCCCATCTCTTCGATCGCCAGCCGGTAGATGTAAAACGCCGACTCGGAAGTGATGGCTTCGTCGCCCGCCGTGAGAAATGTCTTGGCGACCAGTTCGATCAGGTCGGTCGAGCCCGCCCCCAGGATTACCTGGTCCATTTCGAGGCCGTGGCCCTCCGCAAGTTTTTTCCTGAGGTAGTATCCGCCGCCGTCGGGGTAGAGGTGGACACGGTCGAGGCACCTGCGGATGGCTTCGAGCGCCTTGGGCGAAGGCCCCAGCGGGTTCTCGTTCGAGGCCAGCTTGATTGCGGTGTGCCCCAGCTCGCGCTCCACCTCTTCAATGGGCTTGCCGGGCGGGTATGGCCGAATGCGGCTCGACCACGGGGGAAGAAATTCCTTGATGGGAATTCGAGGCATGAGGTCCGATCCCCTGGTCCGCCCTCCGGCAGGGGCAGGGTCGGGCGCGCCCTTCCGGGCTATCCTACTGGCCGGCCTTCCAGTTTTTCAACCGGCCGACTTCCGACGCCGTGAGATTCCGGAACTGGCCCGGCGCAAGGCCCTGGTCCGTCAGAAACGCTATCCGGACTCGTTTTAACTTTACCACCCCTTGCCCGATGCGCTCAAACATGCGCCGGACCTGATGGTAGCGGCCCTCCACGAGCGTGATTTCATACCACGGCCTGTCGCGACCGCCGGTCCGGACAATCCGGCAGGGCGCGGTCCGCTGCCCGTCGAGCACGATGCCCCGCTCGAGTTTCGCCAGGTCTTCGGACGCGGGGTCGCCTTCGAGCTTTACGTGGTAAGTCCTTGGGACGGCTGAAGGGCGGGACATCATGACATTGGCCAGTTCTCCGTCGTTGGTGAGAAGCATCAAGCCGGAAGAATGATAGTCGAGCCGGCCCACGGGATAAACGCGCTCCTTGATGCCGCGCAGCAGTGAGATGACCGTGGGTCTGCCCTGCGGATCGCTCAGCGTCGAAACGTAACCGACGGGTTTGTTGAGCAGCAGATAGAGTCGTTTCCCAGGCCGGGCCAGAGGTCTTCCGTCCACCCTGATCTCGTCCCGCGCGGGGTCGTCTTTCGAGCCGAGCTGGTTGACCCCGCGGCCGTTGACGGTGACGCGGCCCTCGAGAATGAGCTGCTCGGCCTTGCGCCGCGAAGTCACGCCCGCCGTCGCGATGATTTTTTGCAGCCGTTCTTCCATGGCTCAAGGGATTAGAAATTCGAGGCTGGAAGTTCTCTGAGCTTCGGTGGATCGCCACGGCCGCGCCGGCAGTCTGCGGGCTGCTAGGCTGACGAGTTTCCTTCGCCGGACGGCTGGGGCGCCGGCTCGCTCTCGACGGCCGTTTCCGGGGCGGGCGACTGCTCGAGCAGCGCCGCCTCCGAACCCATCGCCTGCCGCGCGAGCTGCTCAAATTCGCGCAGGCTGGGCAATTCGCCGACGTCGTTCAACCCGAAGTGCACGAGGAAGTCCCGCGACGTCCGGTACAGGATGGGCAAGCCCACCGCCTTCTTCCGTCCCGACGTAACCACCAGTTTTTTCTCGAGCAGGGTGTGGATGACGCCGGAGCAGTCCACGCCGCGAATTTCATCGATCTCGGGCAACGTGACGGGCTGCCGGTACGCGATCACCGCCAGCGTCTCGAGCGCGGGCTTCGAAAGTCGGATGGGCGGCTTCAAACTTTTCACGAACTTGCGCAGCACTTCGTGGCACTCGGGTTTGGAGGAGTATTTGTATCCGCCCGCCACACGGCGAATCTGAATCCCGTGCTCAGCCCGCTCGTAGTCGTCCATCAGTTCCTGGAGCTTGGCCTTGACGCGTTCGCGTTCTTCTCCTTCGAGGGACTTGATGATGGCGTCGAGCGTCACGGGCTCCGGCGCGACGTAGATGATGGCTTCAATCAGTGCCTTCAGGGTTCCGTCATTCAGCATGCTTTGAATCCGTGAGTCCGCCGCTCGCGGACTTCGCCCGCCACGCACCCGCCGGGGCCGCCGCTACGAAAAGCTTTCATCGAGGCTCGCCTGCAAGACCCCCGCGTTGGCGTCCGAGAGCACGTCTTCGAACCGCTTGGTCTTGTGGACTGTGATGGGGCTGAAGAGCTCCTTCTGCCTCAGTGCGATGGCGCGTAACCGCACGAGCTCGAGCAGCGCCAGCAGGAGAGCGATCAGCGCCTGCTTCCAGAGATAGCCCGCGACCAGGTCTTCGAGAGGGACGGGCCGCTGGGCTGCCAGCAGGACACGCTTCACGTGCTCGATCATCTGCGCGACGGTCATTTCTTCCCGCCGGATGTCAATCTGCGGCCGGTTCTTCGCGCGCTCGAGGATCTCCCGGAAAGTTGAAATGAGGTCAAAGACGGAAACGGCGAAGCCCGGCTCGTCTTCGGCCTCCTGGAACTCCCTGATCCCCGGCTGGGACCACGCGGCATCCTCCAGCATCCGTTTCGACTGCAGCATCTCGGCCGCGTTCTTGAACTGCTCGTGTTCCAGGAGCCGGTGGACCAGATCGGCCCGCGGGTCTTCCATCGGGTCTGCCGACGCCGTCGGATCCGGAGGCAACAGCATCCGCGACTTGATGTAAATCAGGGTCGCCGCCATGAAAATGAATTCGCCCGCAATGTCGATATTGAGT
>QHZM01000018.1 GCA_003224665.1 Acidobacteriota bacterium | reverse complement strand
CTGGAGGGTGGAAACCAGATCGCCCCAGAAGTCCGTGTCGTGTCCGTAACCGACGGTGCGGAATATCCACGACCGGTTTTTCTCGTCGCGGTAGGGCTTGGTATCGAGCACGCCGTTGACCCTGAAGTTGACCTCGTACATCCGCGTGTCCTTGGCGTGGACGTGGAAGACCGCGGCTCCCAGGGCGCGGACCGCCGCGCAGGGATCGATGCCCTGCCAGAACATGTGGCTGGGGTCGAAGTTGCAACCGATGGCCGGGCCCGCCGCCTCGCGCAGCCTCAGCAAGGTTTCCGGCGAATAGCAGACGAAGCCCGGGTGCATCTCAATCGCAATCCGCACGCCGTGGTCCTCGGCAAACTTGGCGCGCTTCTTCCAGTACGGGATGACCTTTTTCTCCCACTGCCATTTGAGCACGTCCAGGTAGTCCGGAGGCCAGGGCGTGGTGACCCAGTTGGGATACTTGGAATTTTCCGAATCGCCCGGGCAGCCGGAAAAATCGATCACGCGCGTGACCCCCAGTTTTTCCGCAAGCATGATGGTCTTGCGGCTGGTCTCGGCATGGGTTTCACTCATCTGCGAGTTGGGATGGAGGGGGTTGCCGTGACTGCTCAGCGCGCTGATGGTGATCCCCTGGTCATCGAGCTTCTGCTTGAACTCTTTGAGCTTGGCTGGCGTGCTCAGCCATTCGAGCTTCAGGTGGGGGTCGCCCGGGTAGTTTCCCGTCCCGAGCTCAACGGTTCGGATACCGAGAGGCTTGATTTTCTTGATGACCTCGTCGAGGCTTAGCTTGGCTAACAGGGCGGTGAAGATTCCTACCTTCATGTGGCTTCTCCGGTTGCACGGCGGTTGAGGGAGTTGCAGTCGGGAGCTGTTGTTGCCACGTCGCTGCTCCCTGCGGTCGCCGGGATTAGGTCAAGAATTCCGTTGAAAAGAGAGGGTAAATCTATAGATGACGGGACACTCCGTCAACTGAAAAATGTGCCGGGGTACGCGGGGCGGGGCCGCCGGGTCGAGGCAAAGCCCCCCAAGGCCCACAGGCGGCTCATTGAAATGCCCACAGGCTGGTGCTATAAGGACGGCTTCCGCGGACGGTTCCTCAACCCGCGCTCATTTTGAGGTGACCCCATGGACCCCGAGAAAGTGATGACTCAAGACGCCAAGACCGGCGGGGCCCGCCTCGCCATTGACGGAGGCACGCCGGTGCGGACCGAGCCGCTGCCGCTCGAGTTCCCCGGAGTCCACCAGATGAACGAAGAAGAGGTCGATGCGGCGACCCGCGTGCTGAGGTCGAGGTCGGTCTTCCGCTACTACGGCATCAACCTGCAAAGGGAGGTCGAGGCCATTGAAGCCGAGTTCGCGAGCTTCCTGGGGGTCTCTCACGCCGTCGCCGTCGGTAGCGGTACGGGCGCGCTACACACGGCGCTATCGGCCCTGGGGGTGGGCCCCGGCCAGGAAGTCATCGTTCCCGCCTATATGTGGGTCTCGGTCGCAGCCGCAGTGGTCAACCACGGAGCCATTCCGGTGCTGGCGGATATTGACGACACCTTCTGCCTCGACCCCGCCGACGTCCAGAAGCGCATCACCCGTATGACGACTGGCATCATTCTTGTGCACATGAGCGGTGCGCCGGGCAACGCCAAGGCCATCCAAAAAATCGCGCGCGACCGCGGGCTTTTCCTGGTCGAGGATTGCGCCCAGTGCGCCGGAGGCAGCGTTGACGGGCAGAAGGTAGGGACGTTCGGCGACATGGGAACGTTCAGCTTCCAGATGAACAAGAACATGACCGCGGGTGAGGGCGGGTGTGTTGTGACGCACAACCTGCGGCTCTACCGCAGGGCGTTTGCCTGCCACGACCTGGGTTATGCCCGGGACGCGAACGGCCGATTGATCTTCAATGACCCTGACCTCAAACTGTGGGGTAAGGGCTACCGTCTCGACGAGCTGCGCGCGGCGATCCTTCGCGTGCAGCTAAGGAAGCTGCCGCACACCATCGAGCGGATGCACAAGAGCAAGTACCGCATCCGGCAGGCCTTGGAAAAATCTCCCAAAATAAAATTGAGAAAAGTCCTCGACCCCAGGGGCGACACCGGCTGCTTCCTCATCACGACGTACACCGACGCAAAGACCGCGAAGCGGGTGAACGTGGCGCTGAGGGCTGAAGGAATCGTCACCTCCGATCAGGGCGTTTCGAACGTCGTGATGACCGACTGGGGCCTGCACATTTATTACAACATCGTGAGCCTGGTGGACCAGACCAGCGTGGACGGGCGCGGCTTCCCGTGGTCCCTCAAGGAAAACGCCGGCCTCGCCAGGAAATACGGCAAGGGCGCCTGCCCCGCCGCCGACAGCCTCTTCGAGCGCAGCATCTTGCTCCCGATACCCTCGTGCCTGACCGAGCAAGATGAGGACGACATCATCCGGGCCTTTGAAAAAGTCGCCCGTGCGATCCTCGCAGAATAGGCGCGCAATCCGCCGCCCGGGATCTTCTTGGACTGAATGAAGGAGGATAACGCCTTGCCCGGCCAGACATTCACTCGGATTTCAAGACATTGCGACTTTAGAATTGCCGGCGCGCTGCTCGGCGCATTCGCCCTGGCGGTCCTTACGATTCCAGCTCGCGGGCAGGAAGTGAAGGTCATCGTCTCCTCGAAGGGCGGTGACAGGCTCACGCCCAAAACTTCGCTCCATTTCGAGGCCCGCCCAGGGAACAAGCAGTCAGCCTTTCGCATTGACGACGGAAAGACGTACCAGAAGATTGACGGTTTCGGGGCGTCGTTCCTCGAGGCGGGGCTGGTCTGCCTCAATAGCCTCGACCCTTCCGAACAAGAAGCCGTGCTGCGCGCGCTCTTCGACCCCGAGAGCGGCGCCGGCTTCAGCGCCATGAAGACGACGATTGCGGCTACGGACTTCATGTCCGCCGGGCCGTTCTATACCTACGCCGACACGCCGGGAGACTTCGAGATGAAGCTCTTCAGCATCCAGCGCGACCTCGGCCCGATCGGCTCGATCACTTTCATCAAGCGCGCGCGCAAATACGGCAGCTTCATCCTCCAGGCCCCCATGGACTACCCGCCGGACTGGATGCTGTTCGACGTCGCCAAAAAACAGGACGTTGACCCCAAATATTTCGACGCCCTGGCGCGCTACTATCTCCGCTACGTCCAGGAATACGAGAAGAACGGCGTCTTGATCGATTACATCAGCCTTTTCAATGAGCCCGGGGTGTACACGAAGATTCCGTACACTAAAATCGGCCACCTCCTCAAGGACCACGTGGGGCCTTTGTTCCAGAAGGAAAACGTGAAGACCAAATTCCAGCTCAGCGAGGCGCCCGACCGCGATGACGCCTGGAAAAATTATCCTGTGGTCCTGGACGACCCCGAGGCGCGCAAATTCGTCGCGTCGCTTCCCTACCACGGATACGACTTCAAGAGCTTCGACAAGATCGCGGACCTCCACCGCCGCTATCCCGACCTTCCGTTGTGGATGACGGAAATCTGCTACGCCTACGAAGCCGGGACGCCTCCCAGCATGCCGCTCCCGCGCTACGACTTTGTGGACGGAGATTTTTGGGGGAACCAGATCGTCTCAGACCTCGAGGCGGGCGCTTCGGCCTGGACTTATTGGAACATGATCCTCGATCAGACCGGTGGCCCGTGGCTGATCTCCAAAATCCACGAAAACCCGCCCGACAATATCCAGCACCCGGTCGTCATCATTGATCGCGACAAGAAGCAAGTCACCTACACCGGCCTCTATTACTACCTCGCCCATTTCAGCAGATATGTCCGGCCGGGCTCGGTCCGCGTTGACGTCGCCGGCCCCGGCAACCCCGTGCGCTCGATCGCATTCAGGAGACCCGACGGGACACTCGTGGCCGAAGTCCTCAACAGCCGCCACAGCGGCGGCGAAGTCGAGCTCGACTGGCGAGGCCGCGCGCTCACGCTGCGCCTGCCGGCGCTCTCCATCACGACCTGCCTTTGGAACCCGCAAGAAGCGGCGAACGCGGGCGGCGGGGTTTCCGCAAAATAACGAAGTCAGTTAATCAAAGTTGAAGACTTCCGGTCAGCGGCCTGCGCCGGGCGCGCGGCGCCGGTGAACTCTTCCCCCACGGCGCGGCGGAACCGGCCAAGCGATTCCGCGTCGGCGAGGAACCGGAATCCGGCGTGGCAGGAAGGAAAACGCCGGTCGAAACGGCGGGGTGAAAGCGCGAGGTCAAACCAGGTCACGATCAAATAGACGAGTGGCGTCTCGTGCGACCACTCGAAATAGAAGTTCAGGTCGTAGGGCTCAAATCGCAGCGCGCGGCTGTATTCGATCAGCTCGTCGAGTCCGCGCAGGAAATCGTCGAGGTCCTTGCTGCTGAATTTGCCGCGGGCCGAGCGGCGCTCGACTTCGGGCGGGCGGTCTGCCGGGACGGCCTCGCGGCCGGATTCGCCCGCGATCTGCCCGCCTTGGACGGCGAGCTCATAGTCAAACCATTCGAGGCTTTTTTCGAAAGGGTCCGAGGCCTTGCCGAGGAGGCGGAACGAAAGCCG
>QHZM01000017.1 GCA_003224665.1 Acidobacteriota bacterium | reverse complement strand
TGTCGGCGCCAACACTCCTCCCAAAATCGCGATGGCCAAGCCCTTCCGGAAGCGCGCTCCGGTGGCGCCAGGCGTGCGGATATTTTTCCCGCCTGCCTGCGCGGACAGGATGACGCCGGTGACCATCAGCGCCAGCCCGCCCAGGAAGAATGCGTCGTGTTTCGACCGGACCGAAAACGTTCCTGACCAGACCAGCGGCAACAAGGCACCGAGCACGATCGAAAGTCCAAGCTGGATTGCGAACCCCAGGGCGATACCCAACAGGTCAACGGCGACGCCATAGAGGAGGGAGGCGATTCCGAAGAGCACTCCCCAGGCCAGCAAGCCCAGCCATCCCCGGCCTGAGACCGAGCGGAGTATCCCCGCCCACCCGGGCACCATGAGGTTCACCACCACCCAGGGAAGCAGCCCCATGGCAAGCAGCGAATGGACCATCCAGATGTGGTTGAACTTCCAAACCCTGGCCGTCTTGATGGGCACGGCAAAGCTGCCGTTTAGCAGCCCCGCAGCGACTACCCCTGCCCAGCTCCACATGGGGGTTCCTCAGGAATTGAAATTTTGGAACGAACTATTGCGCCGCGCTCCCCGGGAGAGTGCGGGACGAGTGCCACGCGCCCTCAGGGCTTGCTTGCGAGCTGGTCGAGCGCCGCCTGCAGCTCGCTCTGGGCGTGCAAGTTCCCCTGGCGCCCGGCGACTTCGATTCCCTTGGCAAGGACATTCCTGGCTTCTTCGAGCCGTCCTTGTTTGGCCAGGAACGCTCCTGCGTGGAAGTAGGCCGGGGAATAGTCCGGGTGGTGTGCGAGGAGATAATTGAAGTGCTGCCAGGCTTCTTCGTGCTTTCCCAGGTTTGAGAGCTCCATCGCCAGCCCGTATCGGACAAACGTATCGTTTGGCTTGGCCAGGACCGCTTCTCGAAGGAATTCCAGCCGGCTTTCTTCCATGCTCTCTAGGTCAGCTCCGTAGTTTCGATTCTGAAGCTTGAGGGTCGAGCCCGGCGCTTTTCCCGCGGCGGGCATTCTTCGGGGCCGCAAAGCGCCGAATCAAGTTGCAATGATCGACCTGCTCGAAATAGTATAGGCGCGCGGATCAGGGAAAACCAAAACTTTCCTCAAATCATTTAAAGGGACCCGGCTGCTCCGGCTCCCGGTCCAGGAACACGGCGAGGACGAAATTGCCAAGAGGGAAAACCGTATCCGAGTCTGAAGCTGAAATGATGGAAGTCGTCTTGCCGAACGACGCCAATCCCCTCGGGAACATTTTGGGGGGGAAGGTCATGCACTTGATTGACATGGCAGGGGCCATCGCGGCTCACCGCCACTCGCAGAGCCTTGTCGTGACCGCCTCCGTGGACAGCTTGGACTTTCTGCATCCCATTCGCGTGGGGCAACTCATCGTCCTGCGCGCGAAGGTCACTCGCGCCTTCCGAACCTCGATGGAAGTTGAGGTAAGGGTTTACCTTGAAGACTATCTGACGGGAGATCACCGGCAGACGAGCTCCGCATTCGTCACTTACGTTGCGCTGGGCGAGGACGGACAACCGAAGAGAGTGCCGCCCCTGCTCCCGCGGACTGCTGAAGAAAAACGCCGCTACCGCGAGGCTCTTTCAAGGCGCCGCCGGCGCTTGGCCCTGGCGGCCCGCACGCACCATCGCTTTTTCGAGGCCAAAAAGTAGCCGGAAGGGGAGCTCCCCGGGCTCCCGCCTTTTCCGCGGGAGGGCTCAAGCCCTCCTCTGCGCAGGAGACGCCCATGAAAGTCAAACGCACCAAGACGTTTTCCGGAACTCCCTGGGAACCCAAGGTGGGATACGCCCGCGCCGTGCTCGTCGGTGAAACCGTCTTCGTTTCGGGCACGACGGCCACCGACCCTTCGGGAAAAATTGTGGCGGTCGGCGACGTTTACGGGCAGACGGTGCAGACCATCCACAATATCGAGAACGCGCTGAAGCGGCTGGGGATGGGGCTTGAGAACGTGGTCCGGACTCGCATCTATCTGACGCAAATCGACCGGTGGGAAGAGATGGCGAAGGCCCATGCCGAGTTTTTCGGCGAAGTCCACCCGGCGACCAGCTTGATCGGCATCTCGCGCCTGGTCGATCCGGAAATGCTGGTGGAAATCGAAGCCGTGGCGGTGGCGTGAAGGTTCAGTCGCTCAAAAACGCGCTTTCGCTTGAGGGAGAGACGGGAGCGCGAATTGCGGGTGTGCCGCGCCGTTCAAGTCCCGGGCGGGGAACTTCTCCTCCGGTCTTCTGCTGGGCAAAAGACTCATTGCAGGCTGAATGGCCTGTTAACGCCTCGCCACTCGCCTCACGTGGACCTTGGCGGGTTTGGGACCAGGGGGCTTGAGCAACTCCTGGACTTTGGGAAAAAGCTTGACCGCCCTCTGGACTTCCGGGTCGCCTCGGACTTCGACTTCGTTCCCTCGGGCGAGCCCGAATGCGAAATTAAAGATTTCAGTCTTAATCCTCAGCTTCAGGTAGTCCTGGTCTTTGTTCCAGTATTCCTCGGGCGAGCGGACTCCCGACCGGGCCAGGAAGTCCTTGAACTGGTCGAGGACTTTCTCATCAGGATCGAAGGACTCCTGGACCTTCCCGTGGCGACTGATGTATTCGGCGGCGAAGGTCGAAATCAGGCTGCGCTGATTCATGAATCCGGCCCAGGGGTCGATCTCTCTCGACGGAATGGCCACGTCTGGCGTGACGCCGCCGCTTCCAGAAATGGGTCGCCCGTTATCGGTATGAAACTCGGGCGAGCGTTCTGCTGCGGGGTCGAAGCGGACCTCGGTAATCGCCAGGGCCGTTTCCGGCAGGGGCCGCTGAATTGACCGCCCGCTTGGCGTGAAATACTGCGCCGTGGTCAGCGCCAGGCCCGTTTTTTCGCCGAGTCCCATGACGGTCTCGACCACTCCTTTGCCGAAAGTCGGATTGCCCACGATCACCGCCCGGTCGTGCTCCTCAAGGGCGGCGGTGACGACTTCGGCGGCGCTCGGGTTTCAGAAAAAGACTCGCGACGCCCACCGCGGCGTCGATCATGCCCCCGTGGTTGTCCCGCAAGTCGAGCAGGAGGCCGTTCAGGATTTTCCCTTCCGGCCCCGCCAGTCGCTTCAGGGCGTCTGCTATTTCCTGGGTCGTCTTCAACTCGAAACCCGAAAGATGGATGTACCCAGTCCCCGCAGCGAGGGGGAAGACGCGGTCCACTGTCGGCATCGCCACTTCGGCGGGCTGGAGTTCGAAGTCCCGGGCCACGACGGTGCCGGCGCGCACCACTCCCAGCCGCACCGGGTGAGTGCGCGATCTTTCCAAGAGCTCAATCAGCGCCTGCAGGTCGAGCCGGTCGATTCGAATCCCATTGACTTCAACAATCTCGTCGCCGGGGCCGAGGCCCGCGCGCCACGTGGGCGACCCTTCCGCAGTCTGAAGGATGACGAGTCTGCCTGGCTGGACGTAGAGGACTGAACCGAACCCCAGGGCCTCGCCTCGCGTCTGCTGCTGGAGCAGGTCAAATTGTTGGCGGTCGAGGAAAGCAGAGAAAGGATCGAGTATCGAGAGCATCCGGCGGATGCCGCCGTCCCAGATGGCCCTCTCCGGGTCCAGGGCCTCTGCATAGTTCTGCTCGACGGCCCCGTAGATCCGGGCGAACCGCGAGCTCTCCTGAATCACCGCGTCGGTGGAGACGTCCGCCTGAGGGAAAATCGGGGAAGCGGATATCAGCAGGCCGGCTGCTAGAAGGAACGACCCGAGAATTTGACCCCTGGAGCCCAACGTCCTTTGCGTATTCCTCCTGCCTCAGTATAGCGCAGGCGATTGTCCATTGAGCGGGGGAGAATCTGGTCCTGATTCCTGGGATGCGTCGAATGCTGAACGCGAGGCTGCGTGGCCGAACGCGTTGACCGGGTCGGCGCCTTGGGGCCTCACCTGAGAGGGCGCCCGGGTGATTCGGGACTTGGAGCAAAACTGTTAGAGAGGCGGCCGCGCTGGCACGATATCCTCTCGCTGAGGATCCCAAGAGACAGACCGGCCTTGCCGGTAAGAGATAATGGCCATTTGACAGGCGATTGCGGAACGGAAGCCGATTTCAAACGGGCAGTTCGGTTCCTTCCGACTGCGAACGCAGTCAATGAAATTCTGCATGTGGAGAAGGGTCTCGTCCGACCCGCCCACGATATCCGGCGCGCTGCTGGAGAGCCCGGGAATCTCCGCCGCCACGCCCTTGCCAGCCCTCTCTTCGGGCACGAAGCGGACCCGGTCTGATTCGTCGCGCGACACGGTCCCTTTCGTTCCCAGGACCAGGTCGTGTCCTTCGCCGAAATACCGGTTCCCGAACATCGAATTCCACGTGAACAGCAGGCTTTCCGGCTGGTCCATGGCGACGTCCATGGTGTCCGGCAATTGCATTTTAGGTGACCGGTAATTGCCTCCGCTCATGGTCACCCGGCGGGGAATTCCAAGGCCCAGCACCTTGTACCAGAACCCGACCTGATGGACCATGTTCTCAAACACGTTGCCGCCGGAATAGTCCCAGTAAAATCGCCAGTTGATTACGCGATCCCCGCTGAACTCGCGGGGCTCGGCCTCGCCCTGGAAAGCCTTCCAATCGACGTGCTGGGAGTCGCAGTCGGTCGGAATCGGCCTTATCCAGCCGCCATAAGGAGCGTTGCGGAAGTGGTGAGTATGGATGGCCGTAATTGTTCCGAGTCGATCGGCGGTGGTCAGTTCCCGCGCCTTTGCAAGCGCCTCGCCGCTCGTGGACTGAATCCCGATCTGGACGATGCGACTCGACCCTGCCCAAGCCGCCCGCATGCGCTTGGCATGGTCGGGACTGAACGCCATGGTCTTTTCCTGGTAAATGTCTTTTCTGGCCTGGATGGCCGGCACGAAGTTGAGGGCGTGCTGGTGTTGCGGCGTGGCAATGAGCACGGCGTCGATGCTGGCGTCGTCGAGCAGCCTGCGGAAGTCAGTAAAAGTTTTGATGGACGGGACGACGCCTTTCACCTCATCGAGACGCCGGGTGTAAACATCTGCCACGCCGACGGCTTCGGTGTTCGGGCAGCGCAGCGCCGTCTTGAGAATCTCCTGGCCGCGGCCTCCCGCTCCGATCAGGCCGAGCCGGACGCGGTCGCTCGCCCCGAGCGCAGAACGTGACGGGACCAGACTGGATGCTGCCAGGGCGGCCGTCCCACCGAGCATCTGCCCCATGAACTTGCGGCGGCTGGACATCGGCTCCCTCCCGGAATTTATACGGTTGAATATTTTTTGCACAGGGTTCGGATCTTCTCGATGAGTTTCGGGACGCCGGTCATGGCGTCTTCTTCGCCCTCATACTCGGCGGACGCGTAACCTTTGTACCCGCCTTTTGCGAAGAGTTGCCAGGCGCGGTCGAGGTCGATCGGTTGGTGCGTCTCGGAGAAGACGTCCCGGATGTGAGTGTGGGTGGCGTAAGGGACGCATGCCTCAATTTGAGCGTACTGGTCTTCGGTGGAATCGGCGCTGAAATTTGAAATGTCCAGGTTGACCCCGGCATAGGGCGAGTCCACCCGCCGCAGGATTTCGAGGATGGCGCTGGCCCTGCTGGTGACCCCGCCGTGACTTTCAATGCCGAGCGTGATCCCCTTCCTGGCCGAATAGTCGCACGCCGGCTTCATCGTCTCCACCACCCACTGGATGGCCTGTTCAAGGGACGCGCCCTTGGGAATCTCTCCGCCAAAGACGCGCAGGTGAGAGGCGCCGAGGAACTCCGTCGCGTCCACCCACTTCTTGATTTTTTCGAGCTCTTGCGAGCGTTTGGCGGGGTCGGCCTGGCACATGTTCGTTCCGATCGCCGCGCCGGAAAAAGGGATCCCGTTCTTGAAGGCGAGGTGGCGCAGTCTGACGAGATAATCCGGCTCCGTTGATTTCAGCCAGTACGTCGTGATGTCCACCGCATGCACTCCCAGCTCGACGCCCTTCAAGATGAAGTCCTCCATTGTCATCCGGCCTTTTTCGAGGTCCTGGCGGTACGAGTAGGCGCAACAGCCGACAAAGAGCCTTGGCCGGCCGGCAGTGGCGCCTGGCTGTTCGACAACTTTCGCCACAGCTTCCCCGCAGGCCGAGCCCGCAACCGCCAGGCTTGCTGCCTGCAAAAATTCTCGGCGACCGATGGGGTTTTGCATGGAGCCCTCCGGATCAGGTCAAGGTCATCCTGGGAAACTGAAAGAGTCGAGCGAATCCTTCGCCCGAACTGGCTTACTGACGATTGCACAATCTTGTGACGAGCGGCGCGTCAGGGCGCGGCGGGACCTGTCCCGATGATCAGTGTCGGGAGCCGTGCCGCAGAAGCCGCTAAAAATGACCATTCCTTGCGCCTTCAGGCGCTGACGGTAGCCCCAAAGAGTGTCACAATAAAATGCAATTCTCAATGGCCCAAGACAATTGGCCCAAAACACTGGAAATTATCGGTTAAGGAGTCAGCCCCTTGACGGCGATTTCCTTGAAATAGACCACATCTTTGTCACTGTGGTTCTGCAGGCCGAAGTAGCCCTCGTCCGGCCGCCGGCCGCGGTCAGGCTCGTAGGACTTGACCTTGGACGGGACGGGCTGACCTTCGGTGTAGTCCGTGACCTTCGCCCCATTCAAGTCAACGACCGTGCGCGGCCCGTCCAGCGTGATCTCGAGCGTGTTCCACTCGCCCGCCGGTTTTTGAGGACGCGCCATCGCCTTCGTCAAGGAGTAAAGCACTCCGCTGACGTGATAATCGTCTTCGCCACTGTCAATCTGCACTTCATACCCGCGGTTGACCGGCATCCACGGCTCGGTGGGCTTTTCCGGGATGCGAATGAACACGCCCGAATTCGACTTGTCCTGCTCGACTCTATAGACTACGCGGATGGCGGCATTCCCGATTTTCTTCGGCGTGTACCAGAGAAGCCCCATTCCGCCCTGGGTCTTCAGCAACCCGTCTTCAATGACAAACTTTCCGGGTCCGACGTGTTCCCAACCGGTCATGTCTCTGCCGTTGAAAAGCTGCTTCCACTCGCCGGACTCCGGGCCTGTCGCATAAGAGTTCAAGGAGAAAAGAAGAGAAAGCATGAGGGACCACCGCAGCATGAACCACCTCAGATCAAATGGATTGACGCATCCAAGGCGCTTATTCTACACGGAACTCGGGCCGCAATCGAGAAGGTGTGCACCGGGCGCAACCGGCAAATCCGAGGCCGGGCCGTCTTGCGGTCCCGCTTCGGTTCCTGCTCGATCCATTTTATTATTTCATCCCAGTCGGCGGGTATTGAGAGGGTAGCTCATCACTTTCACACTTCACGACTCTCTGTGCACCACACAGGGCCGCATGAGGCGTTCTGCCCAAGGGTCAACAATTACCTTTAGATTGCGCCCAACCGGTTCCCGCAGCATGGAGAACTCCTGTTGACTTGCGTGTATAATTCCGACGGAGGGGATCACGTGAAAAGACTAAGGTTCTCATCGCGCCTCGTTCTGGCGGCAGTTCTTGCAGCCATCGGGTCGGGCCTTGCATCGGCCCAGGGGACATTTCAAGTCGTCACCGGCAAGGAGTTCGAATCGGCTATGCCCAAAGACTTTTATCTCGAAGGCAACGCAATCCCCACCGAAAAACGGAACGCCTTCCTCTTGAAGACCCCTGCGGGCACGCGCGCCCTCATTGCCCTGATTGATACTTCCGGTTACAGCTCCGAAGTGAAGAAGAAATACATCGGAATGCTGATTTCCGAGGGAGACCTTTCCGTTTGCGGGCGGGCGATGGGGGTAGGGAGTTACGGGTTCGGCCTTGAAAAACCTTCCCCTGCGAGTAACGAAAGCGGGAAATTCTGCGTTTATGACCAGGCGGGAGCGAAGGTGGCGGAGTGCGCTGCAGAAAAGGACGCAGAGATCAAGCAACCGCGCCCCTTACAGGTTGTTCCCGCGAAAG
>QHZM01000016.1 GCA_003224665.1 Acidobacteriota bacterium | reverse complement strand
ATCTGCCTTTGCCCCTATTCCACGTACTAATGTCAAAATGTCCTTCTGGGGTATCGGTGTGGACCTGGTTGTGTTCTCGGGCCACATCTTGTCGAACATGGCGAAGATTGGGGCTGAAGTGCTCGAAACAATTGCCGGTTCGGAGCAAGATCAAGCTGGCATGGCATCCCGTACGGCATCTTATGAGCGCCGTGCAGACGAGTGGATATTCCAATACAACCTCGCTGCGCACGAGTTGATGCAGAACGGGCGGCAGATACTCACCTCGTTGATCGCGGAGCAGATCGCGTACCACGAGCACCTCAATATTCAACAGCAGATCAAGAACGCACAGGAAGTGGACCAGTTCCTCCACGACAAGTTCACCAACGAAGATCTTTATCTGTGGATGCAGGGCGAGATTTCGCGGCTCTACTACGAGTACTATCGCTTCGCGTTCGACACCGCGCGTAGAGCCGAGCGGACGATGAAACAGGAACTGATGCGCCCCGAAGTGGACGCTCAGGACTTTGTGAAATTCAACTATTGGGACGGCGGGCGCAAAGGCTTGCTCTCTGGTGAAGCGCTCTATCTGGATGTCAAACGGATGGAGATGGCGTATCACGACAACAACAAGCGCGAGCTCGAGTTGACCAAACACGTGTCGTTGCGACAACTCAACCCGGTCGCTCTGCTCACGCTCAAAGCGACCAGCACATGCCAGGTGACAATTCCCGAATGGCTCTACGATCTCGACTGTCCTGGTCACTATATGCGCCGGGTCAAGAGTGTGGCGCTTTCCATACCATCAGTCGTCGCGCCTTACACCAGCGTCAACTGCACACTGGCGCTCTTGAAGAGCAGTTTGCGGAAGTCTCCCCTCCCCAAAGACGGCGAATACGCGCGGCAGGGTTCGGAGGACGACCGGTTTGTGGACTACATAGGCGCGGTGCAGTCCATCGCGACCAGCGGAGCTAGCAACGACAGCGGCATGTTCGAGATGAGCATGCGCGATGAGCGGTTCCTGCCATTTGAGGGCGCAGGCGCTGAGAGCACCTGGAAGTTGGATCTGCCCAACGATTATCCTGCTTTCGATTACGCTACGATCTCAGATGTCATCTTGCATATCCGTTACACCGCGCGCCAAGGTGTGGAGCCTACGAAAGTGAAAGCAGCGTTAGATGACCTGTTCCAGCAAGCGAACCAGTCCAACCTCGCCCTGCTGTTCAGCCTTCGCCACGACTTCCCCACCGAGTGGTCGGCGTTCGTGAACGGCACAGGTGACTTCACTGCCACCATTCACAGGGACTACTTACCCTACTTCACAGAGGGAAAGCAGGTCACGATCGCTGGAGTCGACCTGTACGGTCAGGACGTAACAAAGCACCATGTCGTCGGCGATCAGACCGCCTGGGATGCCGCGACAGCCGATTTGAAGGACAAAAACAAGCAGGCTTTCACCGTCACTATAGCGCCCGATACGCCAGGTCCGACCCAGGTTATGACGCGCACGGCGGACGCGCATGTTTTTCTGATTATTCGCTACTCGTTGTCCTAGTAGTGTGGATGGTCTGTGACAGGTTACGCAGCACCGCCGGCGGGCGCTGAACGCCTACGCCCGCGAAGGCGCCGAAGATGATCACCTCAGCGGTCGGGCAAGTTGCGCACAGCCCTGTGCCGAAAGCCTGTCGGATTCTGATCCGATAATGATTGTGTTTCAGTTGGCGCAGCTGGACGAGGGCGGTGTGCCCAAATCACACGCTTTCAGTTCGACCCTGAATGTGGCAGGGGATCGGGCCAGATGCGCCGCCTAGTTCACCGTCAGAGTCAAGTTGAGCGTGTGGCTCACCCCGCCTGAAGTGCCCGTAATCGTGAGCGTGGAAGTGCCCTTCGGCATTCCAGGATTTCCGCCACCTCCGCCGCCCGTAAGGGCCCAGAATTGATCCTTGGTGCGTCAGTCCAGTACCGGGGCGTCTTGCTGGGACCGGCGGAAGCGGATTGCCGGACAGGAGGGACCCGGAGCATGACTTGGGAGATAGACTTCTGCCGAACTCCAAGGGTCCCGAGACTCGATTCACTAAATCGAGCACTAACCGGGCGTGTCGGTCCGCTTACGCCGCTTCTCGGTAATAGTCGTTGATCAGCCCACCCAGCACCTGACGACACCGGATGCGTCCGGTCGCTGGAGACTCCTCCGTACTGTCGGGAAGATGCTGCCCCAAGCCCTGGTGTGGGCTTCGTCTCATAAAATACTCGACGTACTGCTTCAGCACATATCGCAGATGCCGAACACTCAGAACAATGTTCTGGTCCAGGCATTCTTCTCGCGCGCTGCGCACCCAGCGTTCCGCATAGGCGTTGAGGTTGGGCGACCGCGCTGGCAGCTTAATTATCTTGCTCCCGCTCGCCCGGGCAAAAGCGTCGAATTCCTCGCTGAACTTGCCATCGCGGTCGTGAAGAATAAACCTGGGCAAGCGGTCATGCTGAAGGGAGAGAATGCGCAACTGCTGAACCACCCACTCCGCCTGAGGATGCTCCGTGACGTTGCACAACATGAAGTGCCGACTGCGCAACTCCATAAAGAACAAAACGTAGAACGTCCGCAGTCGAGCGGTGGTGACGGTGAAGAAATCGGCGGCCCAGATAAAGTCTTTGTATTGGCCCAGGAACTGCGACCAGGTTGGGGATCGCCTATGGTCCGGTGGAGGTCTCAGCGCGTGACGCCGGAGCAGGCGGACCACCGTGCTGCGACTTACCTTCAGTCCCAGCTTCAACATCTCCCCTTGAATCCTTCTCGATCCCCAATGCGGATTCTGCCGAGCGATGCGAACGACCAAGTCTTGGATCTCCTCAGTTAATAGAGGTCTTCCGGGTCGGTGCTTCGGCCGGAAAGTCCAGTGTCGCCGCACGAACTCGCGGTGCCAGCGGATCAAAGTGTCGGGTTGCACGATCAAGAGAGCCGTGGCCAGACGCCGCTTCGAGAGGCGCAAGGCTGTCAGCAACAAGGCCAGCTTCTCCAGACGGCCGTAAGTAGGCTTGCGGCCCAGCTGTCGATACAAGATCAACAGTTGCTGGCGGAGGAGCAGTATCTCGCGGTCTTGGTCGCGCCAGAGCAAGATGGACATCAGCGAGTAGATGGGCGCAAGAAGGAGCAGCTGTAGGTAGTAGAGGATGGCCGTAAGGGTGGCAGGGGTGAGGAAGGAGGTCAAGACGGAAGGAGGACAAGCACTTCCCGAGCTAAGTTAGGCCTTTTGTTTCCATCACCGACGGATTTTGGACCGCTACGGGAATCACGGAAGTGAAGATCGCGCCCCAAAGTCCTTGGCAGAGTCCGTTTGCCGAGAGACTGGTGGGCTCTATCCGGCGTGAATGTTTGGATCACGTGATCGCGTTGGGAGAGCAGCATCTACGCAGGATTTTAACAAGCTACTTCGATTATTACCTACGCTCCAGAACTCACTTGTCGCTGAGCAAGGATGCTCCCCTGTCGCGAAGGGTTCACCGACCAGATATGGGAAAGGTCATTGAGCTTTCCCAGGTTGGAGGTCTCAATCATCGGTACGAACGGCGCGTTGCTTGACCAGCGGAAGTCGATAGTATCGCGCTCGCTCCCCGCTGCCGTTCGTCTGGCCCAATAGCGCCCACACCCGGGGCAATCGCGCCTCCGACGAAAAGCATTCTAAACATTCGCTATACCACCACCGGCTTTACTCGCGGTGCGATGGGGTTTCGGGGTGGCACTCGACATGAAACCGCGCCGAATTGGACTCGCTGGGGTTCCGATAAAGCACAGTGACAAAATTCGAGGCATTTGGGACCTGGATACGGTTTTGGCGACGGACAGGGTCAAATCAACTCGTTCACCCTGGTCGCTGCTCGCGCCGACAATCTTGCCGCCTTGAATCCCACCGCCCCCCACGACCAAAGACCAGCAGTCCGGCCAGTGATCCCGTCCTTGCTTGGGATTGATCGTTGGCGTCCGGCCAAACTCACCCGTTGCAATGACTACCGTGCTTTCCAGCAAGCCGCGCTGCTTCAGATCCTCCATTAGCGCCGAGAGACTCTGGTCCAGCAGGGGCGCCAGCGTTTCGCGAAGGTTCTTTTCATTGTCTCCGTGTGTATCCCACTGGCCATGCCTGTAGCCGGCGGCGGTGACGAATCGGCAGCCGGCTTCCACCAGGCGCCGCGCCAGAAGCACGCTCTGGCCCACTCGATTACGCCCGTAGCGGTCTTTCGTTTTCTCGGATTCCTGAGAGACATCAAAGGCCTCTTTGACATGAGGAGACAGGAGCATCCGAAGCGCCTGCTCCTCGAATACATCCATCTTGGCAAACTCAGCGACCTCTTCTTTCTCGCGATAGGACTGATCGACGATTTTCAGCATGGTGCGGCGGTCATCGATGGCCTCCGCAGAAATCGATTTCGGCAAGCTCAGATCCGGCACAATGAAGTTCGGCTTGCTGGGGTCCGGGAGAATCATCCCGTCGTATTCGGACCCAATAAAGGCGGCTTGGTAAGCCTCCTGGTAATTGAAAAAGTCGCTTTCTGTGGGCGTGGGCACGACCACGAAGGGGGGCATGTTATAGCGAGGACCCAATTCCTTGGAGACGATGGATCCGAAGCTGGGGAACTTCAAGGCAGGATTGGGGCGATGGCCTGTCAAGGTCTGAATGGTTCCCTGCGGATGGTTTCGTTCATCCGTCTTCATGGAACGGATAATGGACAGCTTATCCATGTGCGTTGCGATGTTGGGAAGGATTTCTGATATCTGGACCCCGGGGACATTAGTCGAGATGGGCTTGAAGCCGCTGTTTCTCTTCACATCCCAAGTATCCACGTGGCTGACTCCGCCCTCCAGCCACAGCAAGATAACAGCCTGAGCCTTGGCCGGCGGCGCGCCGCCGTCGGTTGCCGCAAGGGCCTGTGTGGTGCCGAACCGCAGAAAATCACTGAGACTGATACCTAGAAAGCTCAACGCGCCAGCGCGCAAGAAGTCACGGCGCGTCAAAGCGGCCTGTTGACAGTGGTAGCATTCGGACTTTCTCATCGCCCTACCTCTCTACTAATGGTTATACGCAAACTCTCGTGAGCTGAGGAGCGCCCACAGCAACCCACTCAGGGCTTCTTGATGGCGTGAGGACCGCTGAGCAAGGAATTTCAGCAATTCATCCTTTTCCCTCGGCGTCGGGAAGCGTGTCAAAGCCGCCAGGTAAAACTCCTCGACGATCTGTCCATCGGAAGCGTCCTTCTTGAGCAGCCGGCTCAACCTCCCGCCCTCCTGGGAGATTTTGCTGGTGTAAGTCGGTCCTGCCAGCATGTGCAACGCCTCCAACAAGTTCGGCTGCGGGGACTCCACGGGCAGAGTTTTCCGCATCGACCGCCCAAAAGCATCCATGAACTGCGAGGGGCAAACGTCAGGAATCATCTGAATGGCCCTTGCCCCGAGCGGAGGGTCGCCTCCGCCTGCCTGGCGATGAAACTCGAACTTCTCGGGCACGCCGGTGGCGCTTGTGATTGCATCCAGCAAGACAGCCGCTTCCAGTGGCCGCGGCAGGGCGCGGGAGTAATCGATCTTGTCATCCTTATTCGTTTCATTCGGGGTTCCAGACAATTGGTAGGTCCGGGACTGGACGATAGTCCTCATCAGGTGTTTCAGGTCGTAGCCACTGTCTCTGAAATCCCTCGTCAAGGCTTCCAGGAGCTCCGGATGCGTGGGCGGATTGGTGCTCCGAAAATCATCGACGGGGTCAACAATCCCCCGGCCAAAGAAGTAGCTCCAGATCCGGTTCGCTGCAGCTTCGGCGAAGTAATGATGAGAAGTGATCCACTCGGCGAGTCGCATTCGCGGGTCCATCCACTCGTCTTCCGGCAGCCGTTTGCCGTCAAGAAATGCAGGGACCACTTTTTCCTTGGTGCGTGGATTGATGACCGTCATCTCCTTGGGTTGATCCACGTGACCCCCACCCAGCACATCGATGATCAACGCGTAGTCTCTCAGTTCCGTATATCCAGCAAAGAACGCCGCCAGCCCCCAAAACTGATTCTGGGTCCAATCTTCAAAAGGATGGTTGTGACATTGGGCGCATTCGATGCGCCGACCCATGAACAGCCGGATGAGCTCCGGCATCAGTACTTCGGGTGTCGTCAGCTCTGCCACGTAGTAGAAGTTTCGTGCCGGAGCGCTATAACCCTGGGCGGCAATTCGCTCCCGAGCCATCTGGTCGTAGGGTTTGTTGGAAGCGACGCTGTTGATGATCCAGTCTTCATAGGCCTTCGTCCCCTTGGTGCTGTTGGAGGTCGTAAACGTCGCCCGCATCAGATCGCTGAACCGAAAGCCCCAGTAGTCCCCGTACTCGGGCGAATTCAGCAGGATCTCGATCAGCTGGCGTCTCTTGCGCGGATTCTTCTCCGCCAGGAATTCACGGACCCGTTTGGGTGGCGGCAAAGTCCCCGTCAAATCGAGACAAACGCGACGCAGAAATTCCTCGTCGCTCGAGAGTTCGGAGGGAAGGATTTGGAATTTACGAAGTTTTGCGAAGACGAATCGATCGATGTAATTTCGAGCCTCGACCTTCGGGTAATTCACAATCGGCTTCTCGACGACTCCCACAGTAGCACTCAGCGAGTTCCCGCCGGCAGCTCGAACCAACACGTTTGTTTCGCCGGTTTTTTTCGCCTGGACAAGCCCCGTGTCGTTTACGTCCACACCCCCGGGATTTTCCGACACGTAACGCACCTGCTCGGTAATATCCTCCCGGCGCCCGTTGGCGAGGTAGGCCGTCACGATAAGCTGGTGCCGGCCTCCCGAATCGAGCACCACTTCCTTCGGAAAAACTTCAACCCGTTGAATGGATTCGCCCTGTTTTTCCGCCTCTTCTCCGTATGGCGCGCCGGCGCGAACCCAGTTCAGGATCGTCTCGTAATCGGGCGACCCTACGTTAAAGCGGACGCCGCCGCCATGAGGGACACTAAACGTCGGCTTCAGCACCAGCAGGCTCTTTTGCGGCTCCTTCAGGGTGATGCGAGGAATCTTGGGCTCGGTGTCGGTGGTTAAAACCCTGAACGTTCCACCTTCCACGATCCACTTGTAATCGTCTCGGGGAGAAAGGGCGTTGACGGAGAGTTTGAATCCCGCTCTGCCCTTGACGCCGCCATGACACGACGTGTCATTACAGCCCCTTTGAGTCAAAATACCACCAATGTCGCGAGCAAAAGTGAAGGGACGCGGCTGGTCGGCGTTTTCGATGTGAATGGTTGTTTTGGCCGAGCGCCCGCCAAATTGAGCAGTCAGCACAATCTCTCCCGAGGCCCGAGCGATGAACTTTCCCGAGCCGTCGATTTCACCCTTATCGGCCCCCGAAAGTAAAAAACGGGCTTTGGACGTGGCATCCCGCTCCAGCCCGTCGGCATACCCCGCCAGCACCATAAAATGCTGCGAGGCGTGCGCTCCCCAAAGCGTCACGTCCTGGGGGACCACACGGATTGAAACGAGGGGAGCAAACGCTTGCTTTCGCACGACACTCAGCGCCGGTAGCGCAGCAAACACGATGAAGAAAGGCAGAACGAATTTGGCACTTACCCATCTCACTCTCATGGTGTTCGAACCCCGGATCATTTTCCTTACTGCGGTTTTTCTTCCTTTTGCTGCGAACCTTCTACCACCATCAGGGGGATCTCGCGAACCAACAGATTCGGACCCAGCCTGCCCTTGGCAATGGGGTGGCAGTGAAGCTGAACGATCATGGGTTTGGAAGTAAGTGGTGCTTCAGGGCTCGCCAGCAGAACAATCGTAGTCTTCTGCGGCTTGGGTGCGATAACGTCAGGGTTTACCGTTACTTCAAGGGGTGCCCGACCGTCGTTGAATTGTACTGCTGGAAATGCCTGCACGCCTTCGGGCAATCCGGTAAAGGTGAAGGACAAGTCGCCGGTGAATCCCTCCTCATACGAGGCGGTGATGGTCAGCCTTTTGGGCTCCCCACGGCTCAGGTTGATGCGATCCCCATCCTCGACCGACACTTCGCCCACGTGGGGAATCTCCGGGCGCAACAGGATCCTGTAACGATAGCTAGGGTTGCCGTATCTCGACGTGACATCGCGAATCTGAAGGACGTACTCGCCCCCGCGCTCGAAGGTGTAGATGGCTTTCGGCTCCACTGATTTGAGGTAAACCTGGGGGTCGGCATTGTTGTTGAACATTGATAGGCGCCGTTCGACATTCGAAAAGAGTTCGTGGTCCTGGCTGTCCACAATCCCCAGTCTGGGATTGAAGTAAGGCGGCTTGGCATCTGGGGTCTCGATCTCCAAAGCGAGCTTTTGGCCGGGCTCAACCTTGAACTTGAAATTGTCCACGTCGCCTGGGGGTTCGATTGTGCCTTCGATTACGGCAGGTACCGATATGTCCTGCGCCTGGGCAGCACGGTCGTTAGGCTCGCGTTCCACTACGGACGAAGGACGGCTAGGGAGGCGGAGCACCTTTTTCGGTCCTCGCTCCGCGCCAGAGTCAACGCCGCTACCCTGCGTCGAAGACCCGCCCTTAGCCTGCGTAGTTGATTCGTCCCCCGCTTCGACTGCTCGAGCTTCAAGGTTCGTCATCCAATTGTCGTTCAGCTTGCGGCTGAAGCTTCGCTCCGGCCATTCCCCTGGGGGTTGCTCCGATTGGGCCTCGTATCGAGGAGACTGTTCCCGGAAAGCAATCCGCACCTGATAGGAACTGTTTGGAGTCCCTTTGCCGAAAAGCGATGAAACCTCAAGAAAATATTCGCCGGCTTCAAGGATTCGATAGGTCCCCCGCGCCTCCAGCGGCATGAGGTCCGAAGTTCGTTCCTCCTTCATCAGGAGTCGCGTTGGCCGCTCCGGACCAAACCAGCTTCTGCCCTGAGGGTACAGAGCCAAGCGTGGATCGCAATTCTGCGAACTGACGACCTCAAACGTGAGTTCCTGGCCCTGCTTGGCGTGAAACGAGTAGAAATCTAGTTCGCCGGGCTTCTCCAGCTTTCCATTGATGATTGCAGGAAAGTTGACGGGTTGGGCCTGCCTTACGGTTTGATGGGGGTTCGCCGTCTCCACGACGAC
>QHZM01000015.1 GCA_003224665.1 Acidobacteriota bacterium | reverse complement strand
GTCCGCGTTCGCCTCGCGCGGGACGCCGGCTCTCTTCCTGGACGGGGAAGGGCGGCGGGACGACTTGATGTATTATTCGGTTTGCTTCTACGGTATGCTCGGGGGCGACCGTGGCGGGGTTTGCCGCGCGCCGGCCCTGTCCCCGGCGAGGAGGGGAGACGGCCGCGCGGGAACTGAGACATGGTCAGCCCGCACACCCCAAAAGGAAGGTGAATGCCATGCGATGCCCTGACTGCGACGAATTCGACCGTAGACGTTTTCTAAAGACGGTGGCCATGGGAAGCGTCGGCCTGGCGACGACGGCGGCTGTCCCGATCATCCAGGGGACTCCCGCGCGTGTCCCGAGCAAACCCGACCTAAGCCAGAGGTCGGAAACGCTGGTCGCCACGCTCCACCAGAGCTTGACAGCCGAGCAGCGACAGAAGGTCGCGTTTCCTTTCGGTCATCCCCTCCAGTCCCAGGTGGACAACAACTGGCACATCACGCCCATCAAGATTGGCGAATTCTTTACGCCCGATCAGCAGGCGATGATTACGGAGATTTTCCGCAACCTGCACAATCCGGAGTTTGCGGACAAGGTCTTCTACCACATCAACGAAGACGCGGGCGGGCTGGGGAACTATTCCATCGCCCTGTTCGGCGAGCCCGGCACAGGCGCTTTCGAATTCGTTTTGACCGGGCGGCATTGCACGGCCCGGTGCGACGGCGACTCCGTGGAAGGCGTGGCCTTCGGCGGGCCCATCTTTTACGGGCACGCTTCGCAGGGCTTTAATGAGAAGGCCGACCATCCGAAAAACGTTTACTGGTACCAGGCCCAGCGCGCCAACGAAGTCTTCAAGGCCCTCGACGGCAAGCAGCGGAAAATCGCCCTGCTCGGCGACCCGCGCCAGGAACAGGGCACGGCCACCGTGGACCTCAGCAAGCCGAACGAGCGACCGGTCGGCCTGCCCGTCTCGGAAATGACACGGGACCAAAGGCAGCTCGTCGAAGAAGTGCTGCACGACCTCCTGCTGCCTTTCCGCGAGAAAGACCGGCAGAAGGCGATGGCTGACATTAAGGCCCAGGGCGGGTTCGACGCGCTTTCGATGTCCTTCTTCAAGAACATGGACATCGGCAACGACGGCGTTTGGGACGTCTGGCAGCTTGAGAGCCCGACGATGGTCTGGTACTTCCGCGGCTCGCCGCACGTCCACGTCTGGGTGAATATCCGCGCGCGGGCTTGAGGGGGGAAGGGACGCGCTCAGACGACTCCGGAGTTCCCGCGCAGTCTCGGACTAACCGCCACGCCCTACTCCTTACGGCGATCCCAGCAACAGGCCTTTCGCCCGAAGCGAGAGGCCTGGTTTATTAGCGTCGCTGCTCCCGGGCGACCGCCCGTCAGCGAAAGAGTCTCCCCGAAGTCCTTCGGGCCCGCGGTGCGAGCGCCCGAGCAAGCCCTCTCCGCCACTTGACAATCAGCCTGGGCGTGCTATCTATGCGGCCCCAGCCATGAACCATCGCCCGCTCGAAGGCCAGGTTGCGCTCGTGACGGGAGGCGGCCGGCGAATCGGCCGCGCCATTGCTTTGGCTCTCGGTCGCTCCGGGGCGAGTGTGATCGTCAACTACAACCAGTCGAAAGCAGGCGCGCTGGCCACAGCGCGCGAGATCGAGCAGATGGGCGCGCAAGCGGTCGCGCTGCGCGCGGATATCTCTCGTCCCGCGCAAGTCCAGGCGATGTTCCGCGCCATCAGAAAGCGGTTCAACCGGCTCGACGTCCTCGTCAACAACGCCGCCGTCTTCTTTGAAGGGACGCTCGAGAAGCTCACAGAAAAGGATTGGGACCGCATCCTGGGGATCAATCTGAAGGGTACTTTTTTTTGTGCCCAGGCCGCGGCCCGGATCATGCAGCGCCGGGAACGATCCTTTTCCCGGGCGATAGGCCCGAGCGGATCGAGAAGGAGCGCCGTTCGACGCTCCTCCGGCGCCCGGGCCGGCCTGAGGACATCGCCGAAACGGTCCTCTTCCTCGCCACTCAGGGTGAATTCATCACCGGCCAGGTATTCGTGGTGGATGGCGGGAAGTCTGTTCAGTAGGCAGAAAGCAGGAGGCAGAAGGCAGGAGGCAGAAGGCAGTAGGCAGAAGGCAGAAGGCAGAAGGCAGTAGGCAGAAGGCAGGAGGCAGGAGGCAGGAGGCAGGAGGCAGAAGGCAGTAGGCAGGAGGCAGAAGGCAGTAGGCAGAAGGCAGCGTCCCGAAGGCGGCAAGCCAGCTCAGGAGGGCTTAAATTTCTCCGGGTCGGACATCATACTGTTCAACATTCTCCCAACTTCCTCAAAGGCTGTGATGAGTTGCTTGTGGCGCGCGCTGGACAGATATCCGCAGTCGCGTGCAAAATCCAGCCACACCTGCGTTTCAGTAGCCTCCGCATCCGACTCAGCCAGCTTGCTGACAAACATGTTCGGGTATTGCCGCTTGCGATATCCCTCGGCGATATTTGCTGCCACGCTCCGCGATGAACGACGGATTTGGCTCTTCAAGGAGAAGCGTTCATCGGGTGGGAATGTCTTGGTCTCGCTAAAGACTTCCATCGCCAGTTTGTAAGCCAGTTGATAGACCTTGAGATCTCTGTGGCCTCGAAGCATTGCTTCACAAACTCCATTGCGTCAATCGCATGTGTTCACCGGCCATTAGGACTACAGTTCCCTTTCAGACCGTTAAGTGCTTGGTAGCCGCATTAACGTCTGTTGAGGGCCCCCGCGACCCTTTCCTCGACCGCTCCAATTGATCGACGACAGACGCAGCCGGGTCTTCCGGGATGTATCCGCACATCAGCTTGCCCTCGAAGGCCAGACAAATCTTCGCGTCAAACGCGCCTTTCCCCGCCTGTTCCACCAGCCCATCTATACGGGAGCCGTCACGTCCCGAAGTGTTGACGAGTTGTTTATCGGTATCCTGCGTAAGCCCTGACGCTTTATTGCAGGTCTCTAACATATCCTGTGAATCGTTAACCGCGTACTGCGTACCGCCTACTGCCTGCTGGCTGCTGCCTTTTGCCTACTGCTTTCTGCCTACTGCCTACTGCCTTCCGCCTACCGCGATACACTTCCTCGCACAATGTCGCTGAGCAGGGCCTTCAGCCGCGCGAGTGAGACCGGTGAGTGGCCGAACCGGAGTCGGTTGTAGAGGCGGGTGAACTCGAAGACTCCCAGCCCCAGAGGCGATCCCCCGAAGGAGAGCGCGAATTCCTGTGGCGTCTGCGAAGGAGCTTTGCGGAAACCCTTCTTCTCCAAGACCCTTAAAAACCGCAGGTAGGTCAACGTCGCTTCGCGCGGGCGGAGCGTGAGGTCTCTTCTCCCAAACCTCCAGGCCCAGAGGAATCGCAACTCAGAAATGCTGAGGCCCTTTTCCGAAGCCGTCAGCGAGCCGAGAATTGCAAGCATCATCAGAAGCACCAGGAGCTTGTGGGACATCAGCCAGCGCTCGACGCGGAAGGCGAGCCGGGCGCCCTTCCCTTGGAAGTTACGCAAGCCCCGTCGCGCTTCTTTCTGGAACAGTCGAGAGTCCTGGTCAACTTCGCGCGCGAGCTCGACCTGGTGAGCGAAATCGTAGTTAATCACCCATTCGTTCCAGAAGAGTCCCACCGCGTCAACGTAGTCGTCGAGCAGGCCGGGTAGAACGGGGTTCGGGTCGGCCGGAGTCGGGTCGAATGGGACCCAGCCGTATTGCGGGAAATAGGCCTCCACCCAGGAATGCGCGTCGCGAGTCCGCACCACGAAGTCCTTGCCCACGCGGTTATAGGTTCCGGTTTGAAATCCATTCACGAGGCGCGCGGGGACTTCGAGCGTGCGAAGCATCACGACCATGGCGGCGGCGAAGTACTCGCAATATCCCTTCCGGGCTTTAAACAGAAAACTTCCGATGGGGTCCCGAGAGTCGATTGCCGGAGGGTCGAGCGTGTAGCCGAAGTTGTCCCGCAGGTGGTTCTGGATGGCCACGGCGCGGTCGTAATTGTTTGTTGCGGAAGCGCTGACCTGCGCAGCCAGGTCGCGGACGCGCGGGTCGAATTTCGGGAGACTCAAGTAAACGACGCGGATTTCGGTCGGATAATCGGTCCTGGCACGGCGCAGGGCGGCGGGGGGCGGAAGGGCGACATCAGAGACGGCGTCGTAAGCGAGCGGCGAGCCGGTGCGCTGCGGATTGTGCAGGGAATCGGTCTGGTCCAAGTTGAGCAGACGCAGGTGCCCGCTCAACTCGCGCGGCACGGCGGCGACAAACAGCACGTCGGTCGAAAGGGGCGACAGGAGCACGCGGTAGCGCACCAGCCGGCGCGGCCTGTTCTGCCAGCCCTCCGGCGGCTCGAGCAGGAACTGCTCATAGGACACCGGCGTGACGGGAAACTGCTCCGTGTTGTCGAGGTACCAGTGCTGGCCGTCGAAACTCGTCAAGCCGACTCCACGCCATTTCACGCCCTGGAAAGCCCTCGGGTTCCCCGTCACCGTCACCCGCATGACGACCGCGCTCGAGCGCAGGATCTTCCCGATGTCGCCCAGGTTCACGCTCTCGGAAAACCCCGTGATGCTTTGCGACTGCGTCCCGAGTGAAGTCAGGTAGCCGGTGCGATATCGGGGGATGACGAAGAAAAGCACCGCAGCCAGCGCCGCAATGCCGAGGGCCAGTCCCAACGCCGTCTTGAACAGCGCTTTTTCGATCGAGACTCGGTTCTGGCCCGGAGTCTGGAACGGCCCTTCGGGAGCGCGCGCGGAGGTTTCGGTGGCGCGCTTGATCTCGTAACTGATGAACGTGGAAATGGAAAAGAGGACATAGGCCGCGAAGCAGGCCAGGTAGGTCGTCGCCACCGTGAGCACCGCGCTGGCGAGCATCATCAGGAAGGAGAGCGAGGCGAGATAGGCGTAGTCGCGATATTTGCGCGCCGAGAAAATTTTGATGACCGTCGTGAACAGGACCAGGTGCACCGTGGCCTGGAGCATGTGGTCGAGCGGCGCGGGCCCGGGCGAGAAGATGAGGAAGTCGAGCGCATAGAAAAAGATATAGAAGACGGAGAGCCGCGTGACGGCCCGCGGCGCGAGCGAATAGTCCTTTTCGCGCGCGTAGCTCGAGAGCTTGAGGACCAGCGCGCCGGTGACCACGACCGTGGAAATCAGGTCGAGCTTGCCCGTCGTGGCCACGGTCACGAAGCCTGTCGCGAGCATCAGCAGCAAGGAGATCTCGAAATAACGCTGCACGCTGATGTGGGAATGCTTCTTCGAAATTTCAGCCTGGTCGTTTTTTGTTCCCGTGGGCTGGGCCATGGCGCTACCGGCTCTATTTTAGCGGAGGAGGTCCGCGCGCGCGACGGGGAAGGGCCGCGAGGGCCAGGTCCGTCAAGGCGTCGCGCAGGGCACTTTCCGCCGCTCCGGCCGCTAGGCCAGGCAGGCGCCGACTTTGCGGGCGAGCTGGGAAGTGGCCGAATTCTTCAGCCGCGCCACCCGCAACCAGTGCGCCGACGATGGGAAATTGTTTCCGTCGAACTCAACTGGGTACAGATGAACGCGCATCGAGCGGTAAGTGATCCCGTGGCGGAGTTCAGCGAACGGCTCTCCGATTCGGACCTGGCTTTGCGCGAGCCCGGTCAACTTTTCCTTCAAGCGGGCCACGGCGTCGCTCTGTGATTTTCCAAACGCGGAAGGGAAATTCCACAGCCCCTCGAGGAGGCCGTCGTCAAGGCCCCGGACGAGCATCACCTTGTGGTCGCGGTGGACGACGCCGGTGGCAAGGTGGAGGGACTCCCTGGCGCGCCTGGAGCGAGGCGAAGGGTAAGACTCCGGCCTGCCGAGCCGGTACGCGCGGCACCACGTTCGTATCGGACAAGCGGGGCAACGCGGGGCGCGCGGCAGGCAGACCGCCTGGCCCAGCTCCATCACTGCCTGGTTGAAGTTGCCCGGCTGCCGCCGGGAGAGCAGGCGGTCGAGCACGCCTTCGACGGCGCGGCGGAAGGCCGGCTGGTTAAGGCTGCCGCGAAGGGCGCGCAGCCGGGCCACGACGCGCCCGACGTTCCCGTCGAGCACGTAATAGGGCAGGTCGTACGCGAGGCTGAGGACAGCCCGCGCCGTATAGTCGCCGATTCCGGGAAGTGTACGGGCCAGGCGGTAGTCGCGCGGGAAGGTCGCGTCGAATTTTCGCGCGAGGGTCTGCGCGGCAAGATGGAGGTGACGGGCGCGCCTGTAATAACCGAGTCCCGCCCACAGCTCGAGCACTCGCTCGCGGGGGGCGCGCGCCAGGGAGGTCAGATTGGGAAAAGCCCGGAGAAAGCGGCGATAGTAAGGGACCACGGTTGCCACCTGGGTCTGTTGCAGCATGACTTCCGATACCCAGATGGCGTAAGGGTCCTTCGTCGCTCGCCAGGGAAGCCGGCGCGCGTTGCGCCGGTACCACCCGAGCAAGGCGCGGCGGAGTGCCGACTCCGATTTCGCCCCGTCGCGCGCGGGCAAGGCAGTCCCCTTCGGAGCATCCATTCCGTCGGTCGCTTCCTACTCCCTCACAGCAAAATCAGTGCTGTGCGTGGAAGACTTATGCCCCATGTCGTCCAGCGCGCGCACATCCAGCCGGTATTCGCCGGACTTGAGCTGGTCAACCGGGAGCGGAACGGCAACGGGGATGACGATGTTCCCGGACTGCGCAAATTGGTTGACCAGGATTGTCTTCGAGCTGTAAACGGCCTGGTTTGTCTTCCGGTCCACGACGTTGTAATTGATTCCCACCCGCGGCTGGAGGCCGTCGAGAAGCGCGGGCTCGTACACTTCGACGAAGAGCGCCACTTTTGCTTCGTGGTCGAACTGGTTGCTGGGGGAAGGCATGAACGAGATATTCTGCGCCACCAGGGTCTTGCGTTCCTCGAGCAGCGCCTGGTCCAGGCTGGTGCCGGCCTCGGAGACCTGGTAGAAATTGTTACTCAGAACCACGCCGCTCAAGCCGAACTGCTTCCCGTTGTAGGGCTCGATTTCGAGAGGCAATTCGTACTTGGCGAAGCTGTCGCCACCGGCGCTCAACACCACCTTCAGCTTGTACTTGCCCGGAGCGATGTCGCGCCGCGAGTCCGCCGTCCTCGCGATACGCCAACCCGAGGACGTTTACCTCCGCGTGGAATTTCCCTTTCTCTTTTTCGAAGTTCAAGGCGTCACCGGGAATTTCCATCGCCAGGTTCACCCGGGCCTGGTTCGCAGAGGTGTAGAAATAGGGGGCCTTGAGACGGAACCCGAAGCTGCCCGGCTCCGCGCTGGCCGCGCGCGCTTCCAGGGCTTTTTCTTCTGGTTTACCGGCAAGAATATCGGGCGACTTCATGTCGTAGTAGCCGCTCCGGGCGCGGACGACCAGGCCTTTTTGGTCAACGTTGACTTGGACTCTGTGGTAGCTGCCGTCATGAGCCTGATGGGGTGGGATGTAGCCAAGGATGTAGTACTCGTTGAGTTCGCGCGCGATTCGGTCAAGCCCCGCCAAAAAGTCGTTCGTATTGACGATTGCAAACCCGCCCGTGCCGCTCGCGAGCGCGTACAAGACCCCTTGGTTGGTCGAGGCGCTCTCGGGAAATCGAGGAATGATTTCGCGCTGGATGGGCGGCTGGTTGGTGAAGCGGTTGGCGTTGCCGAAGTTAGAGCCGCCACCCCCGCCGCGGTTTCCCCCGGTGGTCGTGCCGGTCGTCCCTCGGCCGCCGGTTCCAGTCGAAGTGCCGGTCCCGCCGCGCCCGGCCCCGGTCGTGGTCCCGCCC
>QHZM01000121.1 GCA_003224665.1 Acidobacteriota bacterium | reverse complement strand
GTCTTCATGAACGCGCCCGAACCGGTCTTGACGTCGAGCACCAGGCCGTCAATCCCCTCAGCGAGTTTCTTGCTCATAATCGAGGCCGCGATCAGCGGTATGGATTCGACGGTCGCGGTCACGTCACGCAGTGCGTAGAGCTTGCGGTCAGCCGGCGCAAGCTCCTCCGTCTGGCCGACCATTGCCACGCCGCAAGCCCGAAGGACCCGTCGAAACTCGCTCAGGTCCGGCCGCGTGCTGAAGCCAGGGATCGACTCGAGCTTGTCCAGCGTGCCGCCAGTATGCCCCAGCCCGCGTCCCGAAACCATAGGGACCACGAGCCCGCCGGCCGCCGCGACGGGCGCCACGATGAGTGAGGTTTTATCCCCTACGCCTCCGGTGCTGTGCTTGTCAATTTTGGGTTTCGGGAATTCCGATAGGTCAAGGACTCGCCCCGAACGCATCATCGCCTCGGTCAAACCGGCGGTCTCCTCAATCGAGAGCCCGCGAAAAAAGATGGCCATCAGAAGGGCCGCGCATTGATAGTCCGGGACCTCGGCGTGTGCGTAGCGCTCAACGACCTCGAAGATTTCCTCTCGGGAAAGTGAGTGACCGTCGCGTTTTCTGCGGATCAGGTCAGGGACGTCCATCTGCCGGTGCCGATGGGCTCCGTATATCAAAAGTCACGAAGATTTCCTACGGGTTTCGGTGGATGGAGCTTTTGTGGGCGGCAAAACTCAGCCTTGGGGCCCAAGTGAAGCGATTCGAGGGGTTATAGCAGGTGAATATCGCGGGGCGTTGCGCGGCGAATCCTCGTAAGAGAAGACCTAGTCCTTCCTGGCTTTCTCCCCTTCCCCGGTTCTTGCTGCTTCGCCGAGCACTTCAGTGAAGACCTGGCGCATCCGGTCGTGGACGAGTCCGTTGGAGGCGAAGATTTCGTCGCCGTGCAGATCAAAGGGCCTCCCCAAAAGGTCCGTCACGCGCCCCCCTGCTTCCGTCACCATGAGGGCCCCGGCGGCTTTGTCCCAGGGATTGAGCTTCAGTTCCCAGAACGCCTCAAACCGGCCCGCTGCGACGGAGCAAAGGTCCAGCGCCGCCGAGCCGGCGCGCCGGATTCCATGCGAGAGCTGGGTGAAGCGGAAATAATACCGGATATTGAGGTAGTGGTTGTTGGCGAAAGGAGTCCCGATAAGCAAGACCCAGGGTGACGCAGAAAACGGGGAAGCCGTGCGCGAAATTCGTGGTCCCGTCGAGCGGGTCGACATACCAGCAATAGTCGGACGCTGTCTTCTGACCTCCGCCTTCCTCCGCCACGACACCATGCTGCGGGAAATGAGTCCGCAAGCGCTCGATGATCAATGCTTCGGACCGGCGGTCGGCTTCGGTAACGATGTCGGAGGGCCGCTTGTAGGAAATTTCCTGGGGCCGCTTGAAGAGCTGGGCCAGCAATGCGCCGGCTTCGCGGGAAATTTCAACTGCCGCGGTCAGATAGTTTTCCATGTCGTCAAACTTATGTCGTCGCGCCGTTCAGGGTCTGGGACATGAATACTCAAAACCCGTCCCAACTAACGTTTTCTCGACCCACATTGCGAAGAATAAAACCTCCTGTCATTATTTCGCCTCGACCAGGACGCGCCTCTGGCCTTCGCCTTCCGCCCATACGGCGCCGTCGGCGAAAAACTCCTTCTTCCAGATGGGAACGGTCTGCTTCAGCCGGTCGATGGCGTAGTGGCAGGCCTCGAACGCGGCTTTCCGGTGGGGGGAAGTCACGACGATGGCCACGCTCGTCTCGCCGATCTGCAGCCGGCCCACCCGGTGGACCATCCCGACGCGGTCAATGCCAAACTTCCGCTTCGCCTCCCGGCCGATGTCCTCCATTTTTCGAATGGCCAGCGGCTCGTATGCCTCGTACTCAAGATAGAGCGTAGCCCGATGGTGAGACTGGCAGCGCACGATTCCTTCGAAGACGACCACGGCACCGTCCTCAGGAGCCTTGAGTCGTTGCGCCAAATCGTCAGCCCGGATGGGGTCGCGGGTTATTTCATAAACACCCACTGGCGCGCCGCCACTCACAGGGGGCATGAAAGCCACTTCGTCTCCGTCTTGCAAAACCTTCGAGTCGTCCGTAACCTCCTGGTTCACGGCGGTGAAAAGCGACTCGGCAGCTTCGCGGAACCTGGGGAACCGGCCTTCATAACTCCGCCAGAGTTCGCCGAGGGTCTCGCCTTCCCGTATCGCAATCTCTTCCTCACCGAACCCGGTCAGATCGTGAAGCAGCCCGAAGAACAGGACCTTGATCTTCATACACGGTTCAAGCTTCCGGCCGCCGCCCCGCGTCGTCCGACCGGCCACACGCCTACTCTCCCGCTGCGGTGGCGGCTTCGCTCAGTATTTGGAGCGCCTGAGTCAGACTCGCCGTAGCTTTTTCCACCACGGTCTGGACGAGAAAGAGCTGCTGGGCTGCCGTCGCCCAATCCCTCCCGTTAACTGCTTCCCGCACGCCGGGAAGAACAACCGCCGCATATCCAGTATACACGCCCGGTGCGTAGAAGGCGTGGCGAAACCAGGGCCGCCCGGGCAGTCCGTTTTCAAGAAGGAAGTCCCGCTCGACCTGGAGCAGGGAGCGATTCAACTTCGCCAGGCGTTCGGGATCGGAGATGCCTTGGGCGCCGGCCTGCGCCAGCTTGCCGGAAAGCGTCTTTGCGACCTGCGAGAAGTTGGCGGCTGCTTTTTTGGCGTCCTCGAACTGGAGCTTTTCCGACAAATTTTCCTTCTTCAGTTCGTCCTCAAGTTCGAGAAGGTATTTCTCAATGGCCTTGCCGTAATCGTCGTATCCATACGGCAAAATGTCGGCGTCCGCCAGGCGCAAGGCCATGGTGCCGAACATCTGCGCCCCCGCCACGCTGTACTTGAAAGTCGGGTCGCCGAAGTTCTGCATCCAGTAAAAGTTGTCGTACAATGCGTGGTAAACGCCGTAGGAGCCGCCGAACCCCAGGTCCACCGAGGGCACACCCAGGTGCTGAAGAAACGGAGTGTAGTCCGACCCGCTTCCGAGCTCGCTAACCCTCGCCTCCGTGGTTGAAGGAGGAGATGAAGTCTGGACCGGGACCACAATGGGGATACCGCTCTCCCGGCGCACCCTCTGACTCTCTTCGGACCAAACGGAATCGAGCGGGCGCCCCGTCCTGGGGTCGTTCACTTCCTGCGCGGCATCGTGGATGAGCCGGGCCAAGGAGGGTACGGTTGAAGCCCCGAAATGGGGCCCGGCAACGCCGATGTCCATGTTCAAATACGCGACTGCGTGACGGGTGAGCTGGTCCGCATGGTCCTCGACCCATTCGGTTGAACCGATCAGGCCAAACTCTTCTGCGTCCCAACTCGCCAGGATAATCGTCCGGCGGGGCTTCCAGCCCTGCTTCAAAAGCTGGCCCAAGCCTCGGGCCACGGCCAGCAAGGGCGCGGTCCCGCTGTTCGGATCAACGGCACCGTAGGTCCACGCATCGCGGTGGTTTCCCACAATCACCAGTGCTTCCGGCAAGACCGACCCGGGGATTTGGGCAATCACGTTCCAGATGGTGCGTGTCTGGAAATCCATCTCGAGCTTCATGTGGATTTTCGAAGCGCCGGGACCGAGGTGATATGTGAAGGGGAGCGCTCCCTGCCAGTCGCTCGGAGCCACCGGCCCTCCCAGGTTTTCGAGAATCGGTGCGGCATCTTCGTACGACAGCGGGGTGGTGGGGATGTGGGGAAGCGCCTTGGCGTCCTTCAGGGCCAGCCTCTTTGCTCCCTTGGTCGCAGCGTAACCCGGAGTGAGCGGGTCGCCGGCATATTGCATGCTGTAGAGAATCGAACCGCGCTGCACGCCTGTCGCCGGCCTCCAAGGCCCCCGGGGGTAGACGTCTCCTTGCCTGTAGCCATCTTCGGCGGGGTCCGAATAAATCAGCAGGCCTGCCGCGTGGTTTTCCTCCGCCACGTAAGCTTTAACGCCCCGGAAACATTGCCCGTAGCGAACAATGACGATCTTTCCCGCGACGTCAATTCCCCATTGCTTCAACCGCTGGTAGTCCTCCCGAAGCCCGTAGTTGGCATAGACCACTCGCGCGGTGACTTCAGCCGAAGGAGAGTAGGCGTTGTAGGCCGCGACGACACCCGAGTCGTAGGTGTCCTTGTCCCACGTCCAGCCGCCCTCCGGCGTGGGTCCCTCACGCTTGAAAGGCTCGATCAGGTCCACTTTTACTTCCTTGGGCATCGGAAGCAATACTTGGTATTCGACGACGCTCGAGTCGAGGCCCGCCTCGCGGAACTGGCTGAGCACGTATTGCGCAGTCTTATAGTCTTCCGCCGTGCCCGCAAGGTGCGGCGCCTGCGTCAAGATCATCAGGTCCTGCTGCGCACGTCCCGGCGTAGGAAGGGCCCGGAAAACCTTCTCGAAGTCCGCTTCGCGCGCGGCGTCCGCGGGGAAAAATCCCCGCAGCGAAGATTCGGGGCGGCCCCAAATCAGGTTCCGCTCGACAACGCACGCCAACAGCGCAAGAAATACTGCCGCAAGAATCCTCTTCATACTCTAAATCTCCTGATTCTCCAGCCGAAGGTCACGGATAAAAGCACCAAGCGGGCTTTTGGTTATCGGATACCGCGAACGCCGATGATGCAAACTCCTAATCTTAATCGCGACATTATACACTCCCTTCTTCGGGCCGCACGCGGTGCGGCCATCCCGGCAGAAAGAAGTCTCCTCGGCGCTCCGCGCGCCCTTGGCGGGAAATCTAATCAGGCGAGAGAATAGCAGTTCAACATAAGGCGGGGCGCTTGGTCCTTCGGTGGCGTACGTTGAGGGCAAAAAGGGATTTTCCCTATTGAGGGGCGAGGACGGTGAACGGATTGAAAATCAGAACCGGCCTAAGCTTTCCCCAGCAAGTGCCGGAGGGCCCCTTCCAGCTCCGGGAAACGGAACGGGTACCCTGTTTCCGCCAGGCGCCGCGGTTCCACGCGGGCGCTCGCGAGGAGGAGTGCGTCGGCCATTTCGCCGAAGGCCAGCCGAGCCGCAAAAGCGGGCACCGGGAACGGCGTCAGGCGGCCCAGAACGCGACCCAGCGCCTTGGTGAATTCAAGATTCGTCACCGGATGGGGCGCCACCGTGTTCACCGGTCCCCGAAGCCCCTCCACCGTCAGCATGCGCGCGATAATGCGGATAACGTCATCCATCGCGATCCAGCTCATGTACTGGGCTCCGTTGCCGATTTTCCCGCCCAGGCCCAGCTTGAACGGGAACAGCATCCTGGCCAGAGCTCCGCCTTCGGAGCTGAGGATCACCCCGATGCGAAGGGTCACGACGCGGATTCCCTTTTGCGCCGCGGAAGTTGTGGCGGCTTCCCATTCGCGGCACACCTCGGACAGGAAACCCGAGCCCGGTGGACTGCTTTCCCGCAAGACCTCGTCCCCGCGGTCTCCGTAATAGCCGGTGGCGGAGGCGCAGACCATGACCTTGGGGGGGTTCTCGAGCCTGCTCAGGGCTTCACACAGAGCGCGAGTGCCTATCACGCGGCTGTCGCGGATTCTCGCTTTTTTCTCCGCCGTCCACCTCCCGGCAATATTCTCGCCGGCCAGATGGACGACCCCGTCGAACCCTTCGAGCCTTTGCTTATCCACTTTTCCCGCCTCGGGGTCCCATTTAATTTCAGCCTCATCTGGCCGAGGGTCCGACCGCACAAGGCGGGTGATGCTATGCCCTCCCCTGATCAGAACAGGAACCAATGCCGATCCGATGAGCCCACTCGATCCGGTCACCAAGACCTTCATAGCTCCACCTCCTCTCCGGCCATTCCCGGCGATATCCTACACGATGGCGCGGCCTTCCCGGCGCAATTCGCGTTACGGCGCGGAACAAGGTAGTCGAACCTGCCCACTCATTCGGAAATCAGGCGAATCTTGAAACGTCCATAAGCAGGCGTCGGCCGGCGAAGGATGCGCCTGCCAGGCGGAATGGAAGTGCCGCGGGCTCTGCGATTTCGATTCGCGTTGGGCATTGTTCCTCCCCAGGACGACGATCAATTCGCCATTCTTGACGCGAGCGCTGAGCGGCTCACACCGTCTCACTCAATGACGCGCATCAGAGACCGTCAGCCAAAAATCTGCGGGACGCCGAGAGCCCCGCAGTATAGCTCCAAGGTATTTTAGATGCGACCTCGTGAGGGCGAGGGATATACACTCTTCAGACATGAACCTCGTGCTTCTGGTCGGAAAAGAGTGGAAGGCTCGCGTTCTTCTCCGCGCGCAATTGATTGAGGAGGGACTGGAGGTCGAAGCGCACGAATCGGTCAGGTCCGCCCTCGAAAGCCTTGTCGCCGGCCTGAACTTGATCACAAGCAAAATACTTCGAGGCCGCGAATTCGAACTCATCCTCACCCGCCCTGTGGACGTTGGAGAACTCGTCGCCCAGATCAAGCAGCGTGTCGGAACGGATTCCCCCTAGAACGCCAGGTAGACCGGGCTCTCCAGAATGTTCTTCAGCGATTGCAGAAACTTTGCCGCAGTGGCTCCGTCCACAACGCGATGGTCCCAGGAGAGCCTCATGCGGCTGAGCAGGTCGGCAACGCGCCTCTCGACGGGCAACTGAGCGTTCAAATAGCCCGGCTTGCTCTGCGGAGCCTGCGGACGGCCCGAGCGCACGAGCCCGAAGAAAAAAGCGAAACCGATCATTCCCAGAGCGAGTGCAGGAATAGTTCTGGACTTCATGGCAGAGATCCTCTTTTCGAAGCTGGTCAGATTGAAGGGCTCTTAGTCTACCGCAGGTTGTTCCCGGGTCAGGCAGTGCAAAGTACCCAGGCCCCAGACGAGGTCGACAGCATGGATGCCCACGACCGCGCGCCCTTGGAAGAGCTCCGTCAGAGTGCCGAGGACGGTGCGGTCCTTGGGGTCGTTGAACGTCGGGACCAGGACCGCCTGGTTCGAGATGTAAAAGTTGGCGTAACTCGCAGGGAGGCGCTGCCCGTCGAGGTAAAGCGGCGCGGGCATGGGGAGGGGGACCACTTCGATCTTGGATCCGTCCTCGAGCCGCATTACCTCCAGGCGCTCGCGGTTCTCCTCGAGCAAACGATAGTTCGGCTCGTGCGGGTCGTCCTCGGCCGAGAGCACGACTGTCCTGGGCCCGACGAACCGGCAGATGTCATCCACGTGGCCGTGTGTATCGTCGCCCACGATGCCGCGCCCCAGCCACAGGACGTTCGTCACTCCGAGGTAGGCGCGCAGAGCCTCTTCCATCTCCGTGCGGCTCATCCCCGGGTTCCGCACTTGAGTCGTCGAATCGAGCAGGCACTCCTCCGTCGTCAGAAGC
>QHZM01000120.1 GCA_003224665.1 Acidobacteriota bacterium | reverse complement strand
GTCGATCGAACTCACCTCGTCGGGAGTCTCCTCGGTGGGGACGGCTACATAATCAGCTTCCACCACGGACGCCAGGGCCATATCCACGGGCTTCGTAATGCTCTCGGGCGTGATGCCGTTTTCCTCGTTGAACCGCGCCTGCTTGGCGCGCCGGCGGTCGGTCTCCGAGATCGCCTGGCGCATCGAGTCGGTGACGGCGTCGGCGTACAGGATCGCCTTGCCGTGGAGGTTCCGAGCTGCGCGCCCGATCATCTGGATCAGCGCTCCCGCCGAGCGCAAATATCCCTCCTTGTCCGCGTCGAGGATGGCTACAAGCGAGACTTCCGGCAGGTCGAGGCCTTCTCTGAGCAGATTGATGCCGATGAGGACGTCAAACTCGCCCCGGCGCAGGTCGCGCAGGATCTTCACGCGCTCGAGCGTCTCAATCTCCGAGTGCAGGTAGCGGCAGCGGACTCCGACTTCCGAGTAATATTCCGCCAGGTCTTCGGCCATGCGCTTGGTCAGCGTGGTGACCAGCACGCGTTCGCGCGACTGGACCCGGCCCCGAATTTCGCCCAAAAGATCGTCAATCTGATTGCGCGTGGGGCGGACTTCAATTTCAGGGTCGATCAAGCCCGTGGGCCGGACGATCTGCTCCACCACTTCGCCTCCGGACTTCGTCAACTCGTAGGGGCCGGGCGTCGCCGAAACATAGACCAACTGCCCGGCACGACGCTCGAACTCCTCAAACGATAGAGGTCGGTTGTCGAGCGCGGAAGGCAGGCGAAAACCGTAATCCACCAACGTTTGTTTTCGCGAGCGGTCGCTGTGATACATGCCACGCAACTGGGGGACGGTCTGATGGCTTTCGTCGAGAAACAAGAGGGCGTCCTGCGGCAGGTAATCGAGCAGCGTGGGCGGGGGCTCGCCCGGCAGCCGGCCTGAGAAGTGCCGGGAGTAGTTCTCGATGCCGTGGCAATAGCCCATTTCCTTCATCAATTCCACGTCAAACATCGTTCGCTGGTAAAGTCGCTGGGCTTCGAGTTGCTTACCCTGCTTCTCGACCTCGCGGCACCACCACTCGAGTTCATTCAAAATTCGCTGGATGGCCTCTTCCTTCCGGTCGCGTGAAATCACGTAGTGGGTGCGGGGATAGATGGGAAGTCGCGCGTAAGTTTGCTTCACCCCCCCGAGCAGCGGGTCAATCTGCGAAAGCGATTCAATGTCATCGCCCCAAAGCTCAATCCGGTAAGCGTTGTCATCATAAGTGGGAAAGACTTCAATCACATCCCCGCGGACACGGAAAGTGCCGCGACGCAGGTCTGCGTCGTTGCGCTCGTACTGAATCTCCACCAGACGCCTCAGAATTTCCTGCCGGGGCGTGCGCTTGCCTTTTTCGAGCAGGAGCAGCATCCCGTAATAGGCTTCGGGAGAACCCAAGCCGTAAATGCAACTGACACTCGCCACGATGAGGCAGTCGCGCCGCTCGAACAAGGACCGCGTCGCGGACATCCGCAACTTGTCGAGCTCGTCATTGATCGTGGCTTCTTTTTCGATATAGACGTCCGTCGCGGGCAGATAAGCTTCCGGCTGGTAGTAGTCGTAATAGCTGACGAAGTACTCGACGGCGTTGTGGGGAAAGAAATTGCGGAACTCATGGTAAAGCTGCGCGGCGAGCGTCTTGTTGTGGGCCAGGACCAGCGTCGGGCGGTTCACCGCCTCGAGGACTTTCGCCATCGTGAACGTCTTGCCCGAGCCCGTCACTCCCAGAAGCACCTGATGCCGCTTCCCGTCCTTGACGCCACGAACAAGCTCTTCGATGGCGGTGCGCTGGTCGCCGCGTGGCTGGTACTCTGAAACAAGTTTGAAGTCCATGGACTTGAGCGAACCGTGCCTCGGAAATGATAAAAGGCTATTATAAGGCCTTGATCCGAATTCTCCCGCGGCCCCGTGTCGTCAGTCCACCGTCCCTGAGTCCCTGGACCGCACCCTTGTGGTCATAGTCTCACGAATGTTTTCTGAAAAAGTCGGACTGAGTCGGATCGAGCTTGAACCTGAAACTTTTCAGACGGGCCTTTTTCTTTTGGAAATAGGTTAGCTGCGTGGCCGCCCTCTTTGGTTGGGAAAAGCGCAAATATTTTCAACAGGTCTGTTGAAAAGTTTGTGGAAAAGAGGCCTCGCGTCGAAGGTAAGAGACCGGAACGGAAAGGTTTTCCACTCTTTGCACAACTCTTAAGCATACTTTTCGTCGGGTCGGCGCCTCCGCGGGGCGAGATGAGACTTCGCCGGCAAGTACACCAAATTTATTTCTGGGAAGCGGTCTCTCGAGGATGATTTGGAACTGGAGTTGCCCGTTTCGTCGCCGGCAGGAACAACCGGACTAGAAGACCCGCATCTCCCTTCGGTCTTCAAACCCGTCGCGACACTACAGTAAGGGCTGTGGTTTTTTCAGGGTGACTTCAATCACCTGGTTTTCTTTTTCGAGTTCGAATTCCTTGCCGAATGTCTGATGGCGCTCCGCGGTAACGATGAGCCGGATCGTGCCCCTGGGGATGTCGGCGAATTTACAGCGACCCTGGGCGTTCGTTTTGGCGCTGTAAGAGATGTGCTTGGGCAGCTTGGGCTTAAGCTTTTTGCCGGACTCATGGAATTGCAAGGTCAGGTGGGCCTGGGAAATGGGTTGTCCCGTCTCCGCGTCTTTGACCACGATGTGGACGGTAGCGCGCTCGGTGGTCCCATCCGCCGGCAACACTCGCGGACCAAAAAGGAAAAGCACGACGGCGCAAGGCAGTCCCCAAAAAATAATTCTTCTTTCAAATCCTCGCCTCATGGCTTGGCCTGCCCCTTTCAAGCAAAGTCTAAAGGTTTTCTCAACTTTCGGCCGCCGCCGCGGCCCGGACCCTGGGTCCATGATAACTCGAAACAGGTCCGGAAGTTAACAAATCCCCTTGGCATTGCCTTTGCGCCCGACGCCGGCGCCGATTGACTTGGCCGTAAGAGTCCGATAATTTCTCGACCGGCGAGACAAGCATTTACTGGCAGGACGCCGCGTCTCCCGCAGCCGCGACGACGACCCGCCGCCAGGGACAGAGAGGCACCATGGGATTTGCAACCGATGCTATTCACGTGGGACAGGAACCGGACCCGGCCACGGGAGCGATTATCGTCCCCATTTACCAGACTTCGACGTTCGTTCAGGAGGACCTCGGCAAGCACAAAGGCTACGAATACTCTCGGACTTCAAACCCGACACGCGCAGCCCTCGAACGAAACCTCGCAGCCCTCGAGCGAGGTCACTTCGGTCTTGCCTTTGCTTCCGGGATGGCCGCGATCAATGCGGTGATGAGTTTGCTCAAAGCCGGAGACCAGGTCGTCGCAGGCCACGATCTTTACGGTGGCAGCTTCCGTCTCTTCGACCAAGTCTTGACAGGCTTCGGCCTGGACTTCTCTTACGCCAACGCGACGCGCATCGAGGAGGTCGAGAGATCGCTGCGTCCGAACACGAGGATAATTTTTATCGAGACGCCGACGAACCCTCTCATGGAAATTACTGAGCTATCCGCCATGGCGTCCCTTGCCCGCAGGCACGGGCTGCTCCTTGTGGTGGACAATACCTTCATGAGTCCCTACTTCCAGCGACCCCTCGAACATGGCGCGGATATCGTCGTCCATAGCACGACGAAATACCTGAATGGGCACAGCGACGGGGTTGGCGGTGCGGTCATCCTGAACGACCAAGCGCTCGCCGACCGACTTAAATTCATTCAAAACGCCGCCGGGGCAGTCCTCGGGCCCTTCGATTGCTGGCTGGTCTTGAGGGGAGTGAAGACACTCGCCGTCCGCATGGCGTGCCACAACGAAAACGGTCTGGCTGTGGCCCGCTATCTCGAAAAACATCCCAGAGTAAAGAAGGTCCACTACCCTGGGCTTGAATCCCACCCTCAATTTGCACTGGCCAAAAGGCAGATGAGCGGCTCCGGGGGCATGCTTTCCTTTGACACGGGCTCGCTTGATAACGCCCGCGCGGTCCTCAAGTCGGTTCGTCTCTGCGCGCTCGCAGAAAGCCTAGGCGGAGTCGAGACTCTCATTTCCCATCCCGCAACCATGACGCACGCGAGCGTTCCGGCGGAGAAGCGGAAGCAGCTCGGCATTTCAGACGGCCTTGTGCGTATCTCCGTAGGCATCGAGGACGCGGAAGACATCCTCGGAGACCTCGACCAGGCCCTTGCCAAAATTTGACCGTCGGTGGCAGTTGAGGAAGGCGTTGCGGCGAGTTCCCCCGCGGGTATCTCGAAGTTGCAGAGTTTTTCTCTCCGTGGGTCTTTCGGAAGGATGCATCAGCCGGGCATTCGAATTAGTCGTTGAGTTTTCAGCCTGTTACGGGGAGACCTCAACTCATCAGGTTTTGGTAATGCGATTGCTTCAATGAGGTAGTTGGCGTCAGGGGGGAAGTGGACGTGCGTCCTGCGGTCGGCGCAGACCGTTGATCAAGCCCCAATACGACCTGGCCCGCCTATGGAGAATTTAGGGCAGGAGAATAATCCCCGGTCGACGCCGTCTTTCCCGGGCGACCCTCCCGGGGAGACTTCGGCGCCGAAACTGCCCCCTGGCCTTACCCAGGAACCCGATCCCGACCCATTTCTCGACATCGTTATTGACGCTTTGCATAACCTTGACCCCAGCGTTCAGGGGACTTTTCTGCAGAAGTTCTTAGCGAGTTTCATCAATGCGACCTTATCCGAAAATGAAAGCATCACCCATTGGCAGGCAATCCTTCACCGCCGCAACGACCTGGCTCGGCAGGTCGGCCGGCCTGTCTCGTTCAGGACGGCAGCCGTGGATTATTTTGACCAATCTCCGCTGCTGCGCAATCACATCCTGGTGGAATACGGCGAACTTAAGCGCCTGCGGCACACAGCCACGACGGACCCGTTGACCGGACTTTATAACCGACGCTTCTTCCAGGAATGTTTGGTCCGGGAACTGAACCGGTCCACCCGCTACGCCTCCCATCTGGCGTTGCTGATGCTTGACCTGCGCAGCCTCAAGACCGTCAACGACACTTACGGGCATCCCACAGGGGATGAAGTCCTTCGGCGAGTAGGGCGGGCGTGCGTCGAGACCGTTCGTGGCTCGGACATTCCTTGCCGTATCGGCGGCGACGAGTTCGCCATCCTCCTCCCCGAGACCGAGCGGCGGAGCGCCGAGGGCCTGGCAGACCGAATCGTGGCGAAATTCGAACCTCGCATACGGACAAAAAGAGGCTCGCGCCGCTGCCGGACCTACGCCGCCAGAAGTCCGCCCGGCCCCTCAGGAGAGGCCGCCGACACCCACGATCTTGACCCTGCCGCCCGAGACAGCGGCGGCGTATCCCGAGGGCGCGCATCCGCCTGCGCGAGCTCGTGAACCTCTCCAGACGCCAGGCGCCGCAGGGCAGCACCGGCGGCCGGCCCGCAGCTCTGAAAGGATCCCGTTTCAGAAGACTCAGGGCCTCGCCCTGTTACATTTGGGGTGCTCGAAAAAGCTGGCCCGAGTCCTGGACATGAGCCTCGGCGGCGTCGGCTTGCTTTTGGACGAGGGGACCGATTTGCCCGGTACCTTTAACGCTCGTCTTCGCGTTCCCTTCCTGCCCAGGGCCGAATTCACCCTCTACCGTGTCTATTCCCTCCCCATCGCCGGCAGCAAGCGGAGGATCGGCTGCTCGTTCACGCCCGTCGTCAAACCCGCCAGTGCCGCGACTGAGTGCGCTTAATCTTGCCCCCGGAAGTACCAGGCTTCCCTTAGATTCAAGTTTTCCGCCTTGAACGGGTCCGAAGTCCTGAAAGGCGGGAAATCTTCGGCGGCCGGGACGTCGCAGGACCCGAGTCTGCGGGATTGAAAGTTTCAGATGGACTCCGTCGCCTTCACGACAGATTCCTCGACCCATTTCAGATAATCTTCAGATCCTTCAACAATGGGCAGGCAGATTATTTCCGGCGTCTGGTAGCTGTGGATCTTCGAAATTTCCTTTCGGATTCTGGGGAACAACCCGCGGGTGCTCTTGATGAAAAGCATGAACTCTTTGTCGTCGGCCATTTTACCTTTCCAACGATAGAGTGACTGGACCGGCCCGGTGATGTTGACGCAGGCGGCGAGCCTGGCCTCAACCAGGCGACGCCCGATCCTTCTCGATTCGACCCGGCTGGGCGCGGTCACCAGGATGACGACTTTATCCGTCACAATTCCTCCTCGGGACGGGCCGCAGTTGCGGGTGACTTGGGCCAAAGATACAATAAACGCGCCATGCCGGACAATCCGATTCGCTTCGGCACATCGGGCTGGCGCGGGGTCATCGCGGACGATTTCACTTTCGCCAACGTCAGGCTGGCCGCTGCTGGGATTGCGCACTTTCTACTCTCCAGCTCAGCCCGCCCCCACGTCGTCGTCGGATACGACACCCGGTTCCTCTCGGAAAAATTCGCCGAAGTCGCCGCTGAAGTCCTGAACTCTCACGGGACCGAAACCGGCGTCGCCACTCGCCCTGATCCGACTCCGGCACTTTCCCACGAAATCCTCCACGGCCGCCTGGACGGAGGAATCAACATCACCGCCAGCCACAATCCCTCCGAGTATAGCGGCCTGAAGTTTTCGAGCGCTGACGGTGCTCCGGCCCTGCCCGAGGTGACCCGCGAAATTGAAAGGCTCGTCGGCCGGGTGATTTCCGGCGATCATTCCTTGAAAGGGGCGAGGCCGAACGGCTCGCTGCGCCACACGGCTGACCCGCGGCCCGCTTACCTCGAAACGATCCGCCGGAAAGTGGACCTCAAGGCGATTGCCGAAGGGCGGCTCCGCATCGCCTATGACCCGCTTTACGGGACAGCGCGCGGCTACTTGGATGAATTGCTCCGGCAGTCCGGGACAGCCGTCCACGTCCTCCACGACTTTCGGGACGTGCTTTTTTCGGGCGTCGGCCCGGAACCCAGCGAGAAAAATCTGGCTGAGCTGGCGAAGGTCGTCAAAGACAACCGGTGCGCGGTAGGGCTCTCTACCGACGGGGACGCCGACCGCTTCGGCATCATCGACGCCGACGGTTCATGGATTCACCCCAACTACATTCTGGCCCTGCTGGCCGATTACCTGATCGAAGTCAAAAAAGTTCCCGGGGGAATCGGCCGCAGCGTCGCCACAACGCACCTGGTCGATGCCGTGGCGAAGTACCACGGCGTCCCCATTTACCAGACGCCGGTCGGCTTTAAATACATCGGCGAGCTCATCAAGGAAGATAAAATCGTCCTGGGAGGCGAGGAGAGCGCCGGGCT
>QHZM01000119.1 GCA_003224665.1 Acidobacteriota bacterium | reverse complement strand
CGGGACTCTGGCAAGAACGAGACAGTCGGCGGTATCCTAGGCACTCGGGCCATCCTGGGAGAAGGTATACACGTAATTGTCGCGGGCTCCCTGATAGTTCTTGCCAAAGTTGAGGAACGCCGCCCAAAGGAGAATCGGTATGAAGTAAAGGGACTCTATCCACCGAGCCACGGGTACCCCCAACCTGGAGATGTGCCTGGGGATTATAACCCCTGGTTGGTTGAAGTATCTGAGTGGGAATGGATAGGAAACCACTCGCTGCCCACTGGAGAAGCAACGTAGCCAACTAAATGCTGACCAGTCAACTGGTACGCTTACTCCACCACCAGGGTAAAGGGGATCTCCTGCTCGCTTGGACGAACGTACCGGTCACGCTGCGCTTTTGTGCGAAGCGGCACAGACAGCGCGCCGACGGCGTGTTCGAGCGATGTCTCCGGACCATTTGCGTAAGGATCGAAAGGATAGATGGGCCAAACGAGGCGCGAGGCGGGATCCACCTTCAATGTCCAACCGTGATGACGCAGCCACCCGCCCAGCGCCTCGGCCGGTAATTCAATGCGTTCGCTTCCCAGGACGATCTTTCTGCCCGCCGCGGTTTCCAGGGGCTCGCCCGCCTTCAGGCAAAGCTGCAGAGTCAACTGCGCTTCCTCGGCTGGCGTGCCATTGCCCGTGATCACAAAGTGGAATTGCAACTCGGTATCCGAAGGAGTAAGCACATTAAGATCACTGAAGAACGTGTTGTAAGCTAGTGAGAGTCGATCTCTTTCCTCGCTCATTTGCAGTCGGCTGCTGAGCGGCATGTGAAACACACTTCCGCCGAGCTTTTCCATGAAGGCGGCAAGTTCTGGCTGGCGCTTGGAGTTCGCGCCGGTAATAATCAGCCCGAGCTTTTCATGGAAGACGCTCAAGTGGCCTTGGCGGTCAAGGAAAAACTGATTCGTAACCGCCTGGGTGTCGATGATGCCCGAAAGGCATACCACCCAAGCTCCGGTCTTGCGGATGCCGGCCGGCACGCCCATCTGGTAGGAGTAACGCGGCTGGTCCTGAGGAATGGGCTGGGTGGAACCTTCGTGATAATACAGCGCGTCCTGAGAAAGTCGGCCCAACGCGTCAATGCTCAAGTTGTCCTCATGGAAGAAGCTGGTCAGAAACTCCGAATAGCGGCGCCCATCAGGAAAATGAGAAAAAGCGAAATGACCCCAGGCATCGACTCCCCAATCGCGGTTGCGGTCGTTGATCGCTTCCACCGGATTGCCGTCAAGGTAGGTGAAATACTTGTGGAAGTCGGTTGAGCGTCGAAGCGCCTGGAGCGCTGCGGGATCCTTGGTGTATTCCCAATACAAGGCCACCTGTGTCATGGTCAAATGGTCGTAACCGGTGGTGGGCCCCGAACGGCTGTGCTCGCCCCAGTAACCATCCGGTGTTTGTTCTTCAGCGGCGAACCGATGGAGGATCTGCGCGCCCAAATTCTCCCATTCCTTCTTTCCAAACACATGCCCTGCGAGGAGCAACAACGACGCATATTGCGCGTAGTGGTTGGGTGAGGTGCCGATGTAAGGCGAGTTGTACCAGGGGAAGTCCACTCTTTCTGCCGCGTCGGAAACCACCAGGGCCACGTTTGCTTCTATGGCCCGCTTCCAACGCGCCCGCCGTTCTTCGCTGAGCTCTGGCTCGAGCAACCGATAAGCTTCAAGCCACATGTAAGTATCCCAGTCGCTATCGAGCCGAGGTTTGAAGCGGCCCTTTTCATTCTCGCTGGCCAGGAGGTCGCCGATTCTTATTGCCAGCGCAAGCATTCTGGGATCGTGAAAACGAGCGTTGTCAGGATGCCGTTTTGCATACAGCACAGCCGGAGCCAAGATCGAATAAGGGAAATGTCGCCACTCGTCCCGAGCTTCTAGCGCTTGCAAATCCGCTGCGGGTTCTGCGTCCAGACGCTTCTCGACTTCTGCGGCTCCCGCCTCGATCAATTGGAAATAACGCGCGGGCAGCTTTGCCGCTCCGAATCTACAACCGACCAAAGTGACTGCGGTGAGCAGGATGATTCGATCCTTCATTTCGATTCCTGAAAGACGGCACCCAGCTTCTCATCAGGCCCGGTCAATTCGATGTGAATCGCCGTCTCTGCTCCCATCGCCTTGAACGCATCCAGCGGGCGTGCGTACTGGGCGGTACCGAACCGCCAAGCGCCCTCAGAGCCGCATCAGTGGCGCTCGTACACGAGCTTGCCGCCGAGGTACGTCTGCTCGACCTGAATATTTCTAACCTCATCTATTGGGCAGGTCAGAATGTCCCTGTCCAGGACGATAAAATCGGCCAGCTTGCCGTTTTCGAGCGAGCCTTTCTGCTTCTCTTCAAACGTCAGATACGCGTTATTGACGGTAAACAGGCGGATGGCCTGCTCCCGGGAGATGCGCTGTTCTGGGTGCAGCGGCTCATCCGTCCAGCGCGGCTGCCGCGTGAGGGTAATCCACATGCCTAGAAAAGGATTGTAAGGGTTGATCGACCTCAGGCTGCCGATCTTCTGCATGTGATCCGAGCCCCCGCCCACGATGACTCCGTTCTCGAACAAGCTTTTGAATGGCTGGAAATAATTGAGGCGCCCGTTGCCAAACTGCTTTCGCAGCGTGGCGCCATCCAGCCACAACCAGACGGGCTGAAGATCAAGCACGATTCCCAAATCCTTCATCTTTCGGATCGCCTCGGCGTTCATGAAATTTGCATGGGTAATGCAAGGCCGCGCCGAGCGGACCGGGAAGTCGTTATTCACTTCCGAGTAGGCGTCGATCATGCCTTGCACCGCGCCGTCACCCACGGCATGCGCAGTGAATTGCAACTCGTTCTTCAGGGCAAGGCGGGCGATCTGGTACAGCTTTCCGGGTTCGATATACCGCATCCCGCGATAGTTCGGGTCGGTAATGGAATAGACTTTGCTGATCCCCCAGGGCTGGAGCATATAGGCGCTGCCGGTGAGCATGCCGCCGTCCATGTACGTTTTGACGCCTCGCACCCAGAGCATGTTGTTGTATCTGTGCAGCGGGCTTCGCGCCGCGGATAGCATGCGTTCCTCGATCTTGTCGAACGGCAGCTGTGCGTCCACACTGTACATGACGTACACGCGGCAAGTCAGCTCGCCGTTCTCCCGCAAGCGCCGATAAAGTTCGATACCCGGGTCGTCAAGATCTCGCTCCGATACGCTCGTGATGCCAACCGAATTGTAGTCCGCCAGCAGCATCTTCAGGCGCTGGCTGCGGTCCTCGTCGGTGGGGGTCTTGTCACTGGACTGGATTTTGACGAGGCGACTGCAGTTGCGGAGAATGCCGGTGGGCTCTCCGTTCGCGTCGCGCTCAATGCGTCCCGGCTTCCCGTCCGTGATTTGGAAATGCCTGTCGATGCCGCTCAGCTTCAGCGCCAGCGAATTGACGGAGGCATCCGGGCCGGTGCCGAAGTAGACTGCATTTCGGGGCGCCGCCGCATCGAGTTCGCCACGGGTGGGGAAGCGCTGATCGTGTAAACGAGTGACGAAGACCTGTGTGAGCACGATCCACTCGCCCTCTTTGGCGACCGCTGCGCGCGACCGGATGTAGCGTAGTATGTCGACGATGCTCTCCATTTCGGGGACCGGATGATCGAACTCGTACATGGAGGCATCGGCCGCATGTACGTGCGAGTCGATTAGCCCCGGCAGCACGGTCTTGCCGTTCAGATTAATTTGGCGGGTATTCGGGCCGGCGAGTCTGGCGACCTCCTCATGCGCGCCAATACCGACGATGCGATCGCCCCGGATCGCAATCGACTCTACGACACGGAATTGCGGGTCCGCGGTGACGATCTTTCCGTGCTGGAGAATCAGTGTGGCTTCCTGGGTATACGCGGTCGCTGTGCAGATGAAGGTGGCCAGAATGAGGACGCGAAGTGACATCAATTAACTCGCTTTTGGGTAAGCCACTGGTTCGACCACTGCGACTCGAAGAGGTTTGACCGTTCAGGCATAACATCCTCCTCAAGGTGGCTTGATGAACGCTTGAAAGGAGGATGTGATGTCCCAGCTTTACCAGAGCCTATCCCATTCGAGATGGAGCTGCAAATACCATGTGGTGTTCGTCCCCAAGCGACGGCGGAAAGTGCTGTTCGGGCAACCGCGTCGTCAACTGGGGGAGGTGTCGTTCGCCAAAATTCCAGCCGACTTTGAAATAACATAGTTGCCATCGTCTCGCCAGGATTCTGGTATAAGTGCTGGCTATGCTTCAAGTACTCTTGCTCTGCTTTGGAACGCTCGTTAGCCTCTTTCGTGCGCATCGAAGTCTTCTCCTCGAAAACCTGGCATTACGCCAACAACTTGCCGTGCTGAAACGGTGCCATCCGAGGCCGAGCATTGGCATCTTCGACAGGCTCTTCTGGGTAGTTGCTCGGCGAGTCTGGTCCGGTTGGAAGCAGTCCCTCATCATCGTCATGCCGGAAACAGTGGTCCGCTGGCACCGAGCGGGTTTTCGTCTGTATTGGAGGTTGATTTCTAGAGTCAGGAAGCACGTGGGGAGAAAACAGAGCTCCCAGGAGGTACGGAATCTAATCTTCCGCATGGTCGCCGAGAACCCGACTTGGGGCGCACCTCGCATCCACGGCGAGCTTCTCATGCTCGGTTTCGATGTTTCCGAGAGAACGGTCTCCCGTTGGATAAAACGCGCTCCAAGGGCCCCTAAACCAGGAAAGCTGTGGCTCGCTTTTCTTCGCAATCACCGCGAGGTTATTGCCGCGATGGATTTCTTCACGGTTCCGACGGTCACGTTCCGTTTGCTCTACTGTTTCTTTGTCATCGGCCATGATCGTCGGCGCATTCTGCACTTCAACATCACAAGGCATCCTACGAGCCAGTGGATTGTTCAGCAGTTGCGGGAGGCGTTTCCGTTTGAGTCGGCACCCAGGTTTCTGATCTTCGATCGAGATGCAAAGTACGGGATGGAAGTCTCGACGGCCCTTCGATCCCTGAAGATGGGCCCCGTACGGACCTCCTTTGGAAGTCCTTGGCAGAACGGCGTGGCGGAGCGTTGGGTCGAAAGCTGCCGACGAGATCTCCTGGACCAGATTATTG
>QHZM01000118.1 GCA_003224665.1 Acidobacteriota bacterium | reverse complement strand
ATTGACGCCATCGGGAAAAAGGCCGCGCAAACCACGATCATTGCCGTTCTATCCGATCACGGCGAGAGCCTGGGCGATCACGGCGAGTACACGCACGGAGTTTTCCTGTATGACTCGACGCTGCGGATCGTTTTCATGATGTCGGGTCCGGGAATCCCCGCCGGCATGCGGATCAAACAACAGGTGAGGAGCATCGACTTTCTGCCGACGCTGTTCGAGCTGATGGGCGGCAAGGCGCCGGATCAGGTCCAGGGCACAAGTCTGGTGCCGACATTTTCGGGCAAAGGGGCCGCGACCAGCGTCTCTTACTCGGAGACGCTATACCCGAAAATGAATATGGGATGGGCTGAGCTTCGCAGCATCCGCACCGGTCAGTGGAAATATGTGCGCGCACCAAAGCCTGAGCTTTACGATCTGACTCGGGATCCGGGTGAGACGACCAACGTTATTCACGAGCATCCGGCGGAGACCGAGAGATTCGAAGTGCTCTTGAAGGGAATGATCTCATCCGGCGTCGACGGAACAACCGAGAAAGTCGAGACGAAGCTGGTGGACGAGCAGACTGTGGAGGAACTGAAATCGCTCGGCTATTTGTCGGAATTTGCACCGCGGACGTATGAATTGACGGGACAGGGCGTCGATCCCAAAAATCGCACTCATATTCTCAAGCTGCTCGACGAGGCCGAGAGCCCGGCGTCGAAGGCGCGCGACTCGCGCAGGTTAGAGCTGCTGCGTCAGGCTTTGGCCGAAGACCCGGCCAACCCGTCCCTTTACTATCAACTGGGAGGACGATACGAAAAGGCGGGACGATACAGAGACGCCATGAAACTGTATCGCACCGCACTCGCCAGGGGCATCCAGAGCGGACGACTGCACTCGCGCATCGCGGATCTTTCGCTTCGCGAAGGGAAGAAGGCCGAAGCGACCGCCGAATATGAGAAGGCGGCGCAATTCAATCCATCCGACCTGGACAGTCAGGCGAACCTGGCCACGGCCTACCTTGAAAAGGGAAGAGTCGGCGATGCGGAGCGCGTGTTCAAATGGATTCTTGTAATGGACCCGGATTATGCGGTGGCTCAGAACGGCCTCGGTTTGATCGCAATTCAACGCCGCGATCCCGCAACGGCGCGCGGCTATTTTGAGCGCGCTGTCCAACTCGATCCTGAAATGGTGGAGGCGCAGTTGAACCTCGGTTTGATTTACAAGATGGCGGGTGACCGGGTGCGGGCGCGATCGTGCTTCGAAGCCTTCCTGGCAAAGGCGTCCCACGCGCAGTACGCCAGGGTCATCCCCAAGGTGCGGCAGGAGCTGACGTCCCTTCAGGAAGAGGCGAGGTGAAGCAGTTCATACTGTTCCTCATTTTACAGGTTGCGCCCATTGCGCCCGCGAACGGACAGCAGAGTGCGCAAGGAGCCTGCGATAGCGCTCACAGCCTGGCGCTCCGGGGGAGCGGTCGTGATGCTTTCGACAAGCATCAGTACGAGGTCGCAGCGCGGAGGTTTTCCGAGGCGCTCGATGCGTGTCCACGCCAGCGCGACATTCTGATCGAACTATCGGAGGCGCAGGCTAATCTGCGGCAGTTCGATCTCGCGATCCGATCCGTCCGGGAATTTCTCGAAGGGGATCCTGCGTCCGTTCCAGGACGCGTCGCCCTGGCGGATGTGTATTTAATGGCGCAGCGCCTCGCGGACGCGAAACGGGAAGCAGAAGGGATCCTGAACACAGAGCCCGGGCAGCCGGCCGCTTTGAAAATCGAAGGCAATGCCGAATATCTTCTCGGGAACGTCGATGCTGCCGAGGATACTTTTATCGAGCTGCTGGAACGGCACCCCGATGACGAGGAAGGCGCCTACATGCTCGGCCGGATCTACTATCAGGAAGGGCGAATTGATTACGCGATCGGGCAGTTCGAGCGAGTCCTGAAGCTGAATCCGCGATCGTACAAGGCGTACGACAATCTTGGCCTGTGCTATGAAGCTCGCGGGGAGAACCAGAAAGCGGTCCGCCATTTTCTGGCGTCGATCAAACTTGTCGAAAAGGACCATCCCGACTACGACTGGCCGTTCGCGAATCTTGCGGATCTGTTCCTCAAGGAGGGCGATTCCGAAAAGGCTTTCGCGCTCGCTTCCAAAGCGGCCGATCGCAATCCTTATTCGGCTCGCAACTTCTATCTGGGTGGGAAAGCGCTTTACGAACTCGGCAAAACGGACCTATGTCTGAACTGGCTCGAACGATCTTCGGCGCTCGATCCGAACTATCCAGAACCGCTTTACTTGCTGGGGCAGGTGTACCGGAAGTTGGGCCAGGACGGCAAGGCGAAGAAGGCTCAGGAGAGGTTCCGCGAGGCAAAGGCCAAACAACGCGACAGGCTCAAATAGCTACTGCACCCGAACAGGATACCTGCTCCAGCCGAAGCCTGCGCCAGATCCGGCTGGCCCGGTCTTCCGGCTGGATATGCGCCGGGTTACTCTGTGCCGCAACCCTCTGGTCTCAAGCCGGTGGAGTTTCGGAGGAATTGCGCAGAGCAAGAGAGTTGGTGTCCGCAGGAAAGCCCGAGGAGGCGATTCCCATCTATCAAGAACTGGCGCGAGCGTTTCCCAATAGCGCGGAGCTCCTGATGGACCTTTGCATCACGGAGTTCAAGGCAAAGCGCTACCGCGCTTCGAAAAAGCATGCGGAGGCCGCGCTCAAGCTGCAGCGAGACCTGCCCAGCGCGAATTTGTTCCTGGGCGCCAGCTACGTCGAGCTTGGCGAAAGCGCGGCTGCCATCCAACCACTCAACAAGGTGCTTGAAGCGCAGCCGAACGAACGCAACGCCCGGCTCATGCTGGCGCAGGCATTATTAGGGGCTCAGCGGTACGAAGAAGCTGCCGAACAGTTCCGGAAGCTATCGGAACTCGTTCCGGATAATCCTAAGGTCTGGTACGGCTTGGGTCAGAGTTCCGAGAGACTTTCCAAGCGCGCGCCCGCTGAACGCGAACAATATCGAGAGCTGGCGCGGCAGGCCTATGATCGACTGATGCAACTGCCTCGCTCGCGCGAAAGTTGTATTCACACTGCCGAACTGCGCGCGGAGAGCGGCGAATGGGTCGAGGCGGCCAAGGAATGGCGCGAAGCGCTGAAGATTGCCCCGGACGACGGGCGAGCGCGGGCTGGTCTGGCGTGGGCACTGTATCGAAGCCGCGACTACGAAGCAGCGCTGGAGCTGATCGACTCTATGCACAAGGACAACGGCGATTCTGCCGAGCTGAATTTCTTGAGTGGGGCGTGCTGGTTGAATTTGCAGCAGCCGGAAAAGAGCATTCCCTATCTGGAAAAAGCAATCGAGGCCGATCGGCATTTACTGCCTGCCCATGCCGGGCTGGGGCAAGCCCTGTTGCAGACGGGCAAGGCGAAGGAGGCGATACCACACCTTCAAGCTGGTCTTTCCATCGACGAAGATGGAAGCGGCCACTTTCAACTCTTCCGCGCGTATGAGATCACACGAGAGACCGAGGCTGCAAAGCAGGCGTTGTCGGATTACAAGGAGTTCACCAAACGGCTACGGTTCGCGAATCCGTAGGGCCTGGTTAGTGCGCACGTTGGTCAGCACTTGGCGCGTTCCGCTCGGCCAGCGGATTTCGATTCTCGCCACCTGCTTCAACTTGCCGGTCCCGAAATGGACGCCGAAGTGGCTGGAGGAGGCATAGCTCATCGCGGAGGTCATGTGATTGGATTGGCCGTCCAGGTTGATGACGGCGCCGATTCCGTCGCGGTTACTCCTAGTTCCCTCCAGCTTGAGAATGAGCCAGGTATTTTCGCCGGGCGTGATGTTTTCCCATAACTCAGGAACTTCGCCAAGCGAGGTCACGACCGCGTCGACCCTGCCGTCGTTATTGAAATCGGCAAATGCGGCACCCCGGTGTGCTCGCGGCGTGAGAAAATCCTGGCCGACGGTCTGCGAAACGTCTTGAAAGGTGCCGTCGCCCCGGTTCAAGAAGACAGCGTTGTGCTGCTTGTATTCCGTCGCTTCGAATAGTTCGACACGATCGTTGACGTGAGAGTTAGCGGTGAAGAGGTCTTTCCAGCCGTCGTTGTTGAAATCGAACATGCCGATTCCCCATCCACTATATTTTCTGCTCGCCAGAGCCATGTGGCTCGTGTAAGTCGCATCCTCAAGCAATCCCTCCCCTTTATTCCGCATGAGTGGAAAGGTTTCCCCGGCAAGCGCGGCAAGAGTGATGTCGGGCAGGCCGTCATTGTTGTAGTCCCGGAACTCCACGCCCATCCCCGAGATTGGGTTGCCGCTGTCGAGCAGAGCCGCTCCTGCCTGCAGAGCGACCTCTTCGAACTTGCCGTGTCCAATGCTGTGGAACAGGAAGTTCGGCATCTTGTCATTGGCGACGAAAACATCCAGCAGGCCGTCGCCATCGTAGTCAGCGACGGCGACGCCCATTCCTTTTCCGATGTGCGAAGCAATGCCGGACTCCTGAGAAACGTCCTTGAACTTACCCTTCCCTTCGTTATGGTAAAGGGTGTTGGGAAGGCCATTGAAGAACCGGGGATGGCAGTAGACGCGCACCCGGCGCGAGGCATCTCCGCAAAAGCGATCGAACTCCGGCGACCACTGCACGTAATTCACCACGAACAGATCCAACAGCCCGTCGTTGTCGTAGTCGAACCATGCGGCGCCAATCGACCAGGGGCCGCTCTTGATGCCGGCCTGTTGGGTCACGTCTTCGAACGTCCCGTCGCCCCGATTGTGATAAAGAATATTCCTGCCGAGCCCGGCCACGAAGAGATCGACATGGCCGTCGTTGTCGTAGTCGGCCGCGGCGGCGGCCATTGAATACCCTGCGCCCGCGACTCCCGCCTTTTTCGTCACGTCCTGAAAACGGAACCCGCCCAAGTTCTGGTAAAGGCGGTTCCAAAATTTGGGTGAAGTCTTTTCCAGAGACGGCAAAGACGCTCCGTTTGTGAAGTAGATGTCGGTCAGCCCGTCG
>QHZM01000547.1 GCA_003224665.1 Acidobacteriota bacterium | reverse complement strand
GCGCCGTCTAACCCCAGATATCCACGCTAAATCGGCTTCGGCGACCCGAACGATGCCGCAAGTTTCCGCTGCGTGCGTCCGCGGCAGCGTCACGGCGATAGCGACGACCAACCGTAACGGCGGGCCTCCAGGCGTGAACACCTCGAGGTCGAGCGCCTCCATCGCAACGCAGCTGCTGGAGGGCTCCGCTCGTTTCACCGCGGGCGGCTAGGCTACCGCCGGTCGTCGCGCCACCCTCTTCGTGATCAGCAGGACCACGGACCCCACGCCCCACCCCAAGAGCACGGGGGCAGCGATGCCGATGGTCAAGTGGGCCAGAGCATGGTTCCATTGGTTGGGGCTCCGGGCGAAGGGCGGCCCGCTGTATTCGGGAGCCGCGTAGATGTTCGGGAAGCCGGCGATGGCGAGCAGGATCCCGGCAACCGCGATCGCTTGCACGAGCACGACCTGGAAAATCATCAGAGGTAGGAGTTGCTTGTAGCTGCCGAAGCCTCTCCTGTGCGCCGCGACGCCGTAGTAGAGGAAGGCTGCCCAGCCCACGACGGTCATCGACAAGAACTTGACGGTGCTGTCCGGCAGGCCCGCGAGGGACAGTCCCAGCCGCGCCAGACCGACAGCCGCGATTAGGGCCAGCCACACCTTCTGGAACCCGAGGTATTGCGAAAGCCGCTTGCCGAACATGCGGTTCTCCTCTCTAGTTGAAATTTTCTTTTTGACTTCACGATCCGGTGGCAACGTATTCCTAACCGCTTCTCAGGTCAAGGGCCAGTCGAGTTTTTAGAATTCGCAGCCTCCAGCGCCGGCGGAAGGGACCACCTTGGCCGCTCCTGAGAATGCCAAAGTCCGAAACAACCTCTCTTTCGACCGATTTCTCCGACACCTTTCCTTCCCCGGTCTGCCCGTCGCTTGAAATCCGATCCGGCCGGTGGCTCGCCTACCCCGCTGGCAAGCGCAGCCACTCGATTCGCCGTACCATGGCCCCTACCACACTCTCCACGGTGGCGAGTTCGTTCCAGGTGTCGAACTGGAAAATCCCGAGTAACGCCGAAGGGGCGATCGATCCTCGCCGCTCCGTCCGAACGCGGTGCCGACCCGAGATCACCCGCCATATGGCGACTTATAAGGAATGCTGCCTCTCACCTCGTCCTAGCCGGACTGGAACGGGGTGGAACAAGAAAGTGGCGGACCTTGAACGATGCCCGCTCATGAGCCGCTCGGGGTGCCGACCGGTTGGGTAGTCATTTGCTCCTTCATCCTCTTTTTCATTTCCTGAGGCGTGGGTTCTGCAATGTGGGTGGCAACCATCCAAGAGTAACCCTCGGGATCGAGAACGGTGCCACAGCGGTCGCCCCAAAACATATCCATCACCGGTCCTTTGGGCGCGGCCCCGAGCTTTACCGCCTTTGCAATCACTTTGTCTGCGTTATCCGTCAGCAGGTACAAATTCGCCGGCGAGGCGCCGATTGTTTTTGCACTGCGGGAACCCATCTGCGGAATTTCTGGCCCCAACATTAATGCCATACCCCGGAGCGTCAGCTCGGCATGCACCGCCTTGCCGTCAGGGCCATTCATGATTCCCCGCTTGGCAAAGCCGAATGCCTTTTGATAAAAGGCCGCTGCCGCCTTCACGTCGGTCACAGTTAGTATTGTCGTTACCGAACAGTACAACTTCTTATTGAGCGGATCGATTTTTCTGGGCATAACACTCCCTTGGTGAGGTGAGCATTCGACCTGAAAGTTCGGCGGAAGTTGTTCGTGACTGCCCCGCTCCAAGAGACTTCTGGGCCGTGAAAATCAACAACACTTCAACTGGAAACGCCTGGTCAACATGCGAGTCAAAGGCCCAACACACCTCGCCGAGCTGTTTCCGCGCCCTGGATGCTGGCGCACACTCGGGCACTATACGCCAGAGCTGTGCTGCCGATCCTGCGGAGGACGCTTGAAGAAAAACAGTTCGCGGTAAGCGCGGGACCCCGACGCAAGAGGCAGGCGCAGTATGGAGCTCGCTTACATCTCTCGCGTCCTGATACTGATCTCCGAAGTGAGGGTTCGATGAACGGGACATTTATTTGCGATCTCGAGCAGCTTTGCGCGCTGCTCCGCTGTCAGCGGCCCGACGAACTGGATGTCCCGCTCGATTCGGTCGAGCAGGCCCACCTTGGTGTCGCACTCGGCGCAGTCGGCTGCGTAAATCTTCGAGTGCCGGAGCCACACCGTGACGCTGGCGAGCAGCCAAGCCTTCCGCCGGGCGTACATCGCGACCGTCATGGACGTGCAGGATCCCAGAGCGGCGAGCAGAAGGTCGTAAGGACCCGGCCCCGTTTCCGTGCCGCCCGCGGCCGCCGGCTCGTCGGCCGTCATCCGGTGCGGGCCGGCGATGATTTCCTGCGCGAACCCGGCGGCGCTGCCACGAACGATGACCTCTCCAGGATTGCCGTTCATTTCTTCCTCTTGCTATTCTTTCCCGCGAGATTGCCAACGGCGTTCACCATTTTTCGGGGGAAGGCCAAGAAATTCGCTTCCAACTTTTTTACTTTCTCCAATCGCCGCGCGTGACGCTCTTCTCCCGAGAATGTCGCGCCCAAAAAATGCCTGACCAATTCATGAGCAAGTTCCGAGGCGATGACTCTCGAACCGAGCACCAGGACGTTCATGTCATCGTGTTCGACACCCTGGTGCGCCGAGTAGGAGTCGTGACACAGACCGGCGCGGATCTCCGGAATTTTGTTCGCCGCGACCGAAGCTCCAACCCCGCTCCCGCAGACCAGGACTCCCCGGTCCGCCCGGTTGTTCCGCACGGCCATTCCCACAGCTTCGGCGAAGTCCGGATAGTCGTCCGGCTGCGTCCCGCT
>QHZM01000117.1:5314-7193 GCA_003224665.1 Acidobacteriota bacterium | reverse complement strand
TCCGCTATGCGCTCCCGGGGCTTCTCCGGCTCGCCTGGAGAACGCGGCCGCACGCGCTGCTTTCGACCCTCGGCGAGCTGAACCTGGCGATTCTCCTCGGAAGGCCGCTGCTCCCGCGAGGGCTGAGGCTGGTCATCCGCGAAGTGACTCCGGTCAGCGTGCGCCTGCCGCAGCAAAGTCGCCACCCGGGGCCCTGGCGTCGGCTTTATCGTCTTTACTCCCGGGCAGACAAAGTTATCTGCGTTTCGGACTTCGTGCTTAATGACCTCGCCGAAGGCTTTGGAGTCCCCCGTGAAAAGATGGTGCGCATCTATAACCCGGTCGATTCGGTGAGGGTGACGCAACTGGCCGGCGCGGCGGCGAGCCCTTTTTTCGGCGCCGGGCCTCAGCTCGTCTCAGCGGGACGGTTGTCAAAGGAAAAAGGATTCGACCTGCTCCTCGACGCGATGTCCCTGGTCCGGCAAACTCTTCCTCACGCTCAGTTGACCGTCCTCGGTGACGGCCCCCTCCGGCTCGTCCTCGAGGACCAAAGGGCGAGGTTGGGCCTGGGTCAGGCGGTGCGTTGGGTCGGGACTCAGTCCAACCCTTACCCCTTTTTCAGGCACGCCGATTTGTATGTGCTCACTTCGCGGTTCGAAGGACTCCCGAATGTTGTCCTTGAGGCTTTAGCCCTGGGGACTCCGGTAGTGGCTGTGGATTGTCCGGGCGGAACGCGGGAAGTCCTTGCCGGCTGTCCCCTGGGCCGGCTGGTCCCGCAAGCGGACCCGCAGCTCCTCGCGGACGCAATCGTCAAGGCGTGCGGCTCGGACTTGAAAAAGTCCGTGGATGCGAAGAGGATGGAGGAAGTCCTGAACAAATTCGGAGTCGAACAAATCGTGAGGGCCTACGAGGATTCACTCCTGGCGTGAACCGGCGAGTGGAATAATTTCCAGGTTTCGCAGTCAGAAGACCAGCGTCATGGTGACGTATCGAACGCTCGTGGTCACGAACCTGTGGCCCACTGTGTCCGACCCGGGTTACGGCAGCTTCGTCGAAGCGCAGATGGAGTCCCTGCGGGCATTGGGCGTGGACTTTGACGTCGTGTTCGTTGACGGCCGCAAATCGCGGTGGAATTACTTGCGTGCCGTAGGTGAGATGCGCCGGCGGCTGCGGAGAAACCGCTATGACCTCATCCATGCTCATTTTGGTCTATCGGGATGGGTCGCTCGCTGCCAACTCCGAGTTCCTGTGGTGGTGTCGTTCATGGGGGACGACGTCCTGGGCCGGCTGAAACGCGACGGGCGCGTTTCGATGGTCGGCCGGTTCTTTCAGGCCTCGAGTTTCATTCTGGCGCGCGGGGTTTCCGCGGTCATCGTCAAGAGCCGCGCCATGAAGGCCAAGCTTCGATCGAGCTCGGCGCGCGTCATCCCCAACGGAGTTGACCTCGACCTCTTCCAACCTCTCGACCGCACCGAGTCGCGGCGGAAGCTCAACCTCGATTTACAGAAAAAATTTGTGCTGTTTCCCTTCGACCCGGCGATTGAAAACAAGTGCTACGATCTGGTTGAAGCCGCCGTCGCGCGAGCGCGCTCCGAGGTTCCGGAGCTCGAAGTCCTTCAGGTCGCGAAAGCTCCCCGCAATCGGATGCCCCTTTATATGAACGCGGCGGACGTGCTCGTGCTCGCGTCGCACACCGAAGGCTCGCCTAACGCGGTGAAAGAGGCCATGGCCGTAAATTTGCCGGTGATTACAGTCAATGTCGGAGACGTGGCCGAGCTGGTCGGCGAAAGCGATGGAAATTACGTCGTACCCCGCGACGCGGATGCGATCGCGGCGAAAATCGTTGAAGTCTGCCGCCGCGGGACGCAAGCGCGCAGCCGGGTGAGGATGGCGCGGCTTT
>QHZM01000117.1:0-5293 GCA_003224665.1 Acidobacteriota bacterium | reverse complement strand
GTTGATGTTGGCGGACCCTGTCCGGATGTGGAACCCCCGATGCTTCGAGGCCACGCGCGAGTTCTTCTTGATCTCTTTCACATCCGCGCAGTTGAACTCGAAATTGTGGACGTGGCGGTCGGAGGCTGACACTCCCGCGTACTTCAACCCGTGGAGGACCGCACTGAGGGTGCCCAGGCAATAGGGGCCCCTTTCAGATGGAGCCTTCGTCGAGTGCATATGATAAACGCGGAAGGAGATCTGAGGCGCGGTTGGTTGTGCCGGCTTCGACGCCGGTGGCGCGCGGACTCCCCTCTCGGCGCTGACGATATCTTCTTTAAGGCCCGCGACGTCCTTGCGACCCGGCAAGAGTTGGGCCAGGGCACTCGCCACTCGTCGGGCCCTGCCAAAATCTCTTCGCCCGAGGGCTTGCTGCACCTGGTACTTTCCCCCTTTCACGCTGTTTTCAAGAAGCGTCCTTGAATAGCTGTCCGTGGGTTCCACCTCGAGAACGCGCTTCGAGTAAGCAATCGCGCTCGAGCTCACAGGCTCCGCGTAATGGCCCTTGATGTAGGCTTCGCGAGCCAGGTTTTGAAGCCTGAGGATTTCTTCCGCTTCGGGATTAGAGGGAGATTCAGGAGCCGGATTGGGCAGATTCCCCGCGTCCGGAGGGTTTGAAACGCCGGCGTCCCCCCCGGCTGAGCCAGCCGGCAATCCGGGCGCCTGGCCAGCGCTCGTCGCAGGAGATTCCGAAGCCGGCTTGGATCGGAGGAAATGCCATGCCAGAATCACGAGAATTATACCTCCCAGGCCGATCCCAATGCGCATACGGACCGTCGGCGAAAGCAACCTGAATTTTTTAATAAATTCGGCGAAAGGAGAGATAGAAGAATAAGGAGGAGGTTCCTCCTGTGCCGGAGCTGGAGGTGGCACCTTCGGTTGAGCGGGCGGTGCGGGAGGAGCGACTGGCGCTTTGGCTGGCGCAGACTGCGGCCGCTTGAACGCCTTGGTGGGCGGAGGTGAATTTACCGGTCTGCCCTTTTGTGAAGGCTGAGCTGACGGAGGCGTGGCCGGAGCAGTGGCCTTGGGTTTGGGCTTGACCAATCCGGGCGGCGCCGCTTCCTCGACCGGTGCGCCACACTGGTCGCAAAATTCGCTCTCCAGATCAAGCGTGAACTTGCAGAACCGGCATAACACTTCGCCGGGCTTGGCGGGGCCCCGGCGGGGCGGCTCGTACTCGACTTCGGCCGGCGTGCGAGGCAGTGCTCCTTCGAGGTTCTCCGGCCTGGCTTGCGATCCTCCCGCGCCAGCGGGGCTTGATGGCGGCTGGGCGGGGCCTGATCGCTTGGGAACGCTTTTCTCGCTGGCCGGTGCCGGCTCTGGAGACAGAGGCGCCCCACACTGAAGGCAGAAACTCAGCCCTCCAGGAAGGTCTGCATTGCACTTCGGACAAGAACCCATGTCGGCTCGTTTGGCGCTAATTGGTCCTCCGCGAGCGATCCGGAGTGTCGGCGTTTCCCGGCGTGGTCTTCGTCCATGAATCATACTCTGGACTCGTCCGTGTCTCAAGTACGAATGCTGGGACGGAAAGTCGAAATGCCAGAAGTCCGCCGAACAGACAGCGGGAGGAAGGTTAAGATGATCGTCCGCATTCAGTCAGAGGCGACTCTCCGCGCTCCGGCGCCAGAGGCGAAGCGGCTTCTGGGGTTGGCCGAGATTCCGGCCGGAAATCACGGTGCGGAAGGCTCGTTGTTTCGATTAGACTGGTCGAACAGAATGCCACAACGCGACGAACTTTTTAGCGCGGCTGAACGGTTGCACGCGTACCTCTTGCGCCGCCACTTTCAGAACGGAGTCCTTCACGGTCCCGACGTGGGCGTCCGCTTCAACCTCAGGGCGTGGCGTTTCCTGAAGAGCGGCCTCGACTTCATCGGGTGGCGAGACGATTACACTTTCATGCAAAGCCAGGGCTGCTGGGTCCTCTCCAACTGGATGCTCTTTGAGGCGACGGGCGAAGGCCGATTTCGGGAATTGGCGCTTGAGACCTCGGAAGCGACGCGAAGGCTGCAACAGCCGGAAGGGTTCTGGTCTTACCCGCTTCCGGAGCGAAAGCACTTGATTGCGACGGTTGAGGGCAATTGGGGCGCGGTTGCTCTGCTGGCAAGCCATGCGCGCGAGCCTCGCAGGGAGTTTCTGGAGTCCGCCGTCCGCTGGTACGATTTCGTGGTCACCCGGATCGGTTTTCAAGACCACTCCCCCGGAAAGGCCGTCAATTATTTCGACCGGCCTCGCGGCAAAGTTCCGAATAACTCGGCGGAGGCAGTCTGGGTTTTTCTCCTATTTTGGAAGGCGACCGGTGACAGGCGGTTCTTGGAGCACGTGAGCGGCCTTCTCAATTTTCTGGCCGCGGTTCAGCTTCGCTCGGGGGAATTGCCTTACATCGTCGAAAGCGCCTTCGAGTCCCGGCGGGAACATTACCAGTGCTTCCAATACAATGCATTTCAGTTCTTGAAGCTCCGCTGGTCGGCGGCGCTCGGGGGTGCTCCACAAGCGGATTCGTTGTTGGCCGGGCTCGCCCGTTTTCTTGAAAGGGGGGTCGTGCCGAGCGGCGCATGCGCCTTGGACTGCCGGCGCCGGCTCCCTGAAATCGACTACCACACCGCCGTTTTGGCAGCGGCCCTGGAGGAAGCCGCGCGCCTTGGTCTCGCGGGAAGTAGTGGACCGGCTGACCGCGCGTATGCGCGCGTGCTCTCCCGCCAGAGGCCGGATGGCAGCTTCGGTTTTTCGTCCGGCGACTATGGTTTCTTGCGTGACCAGCGTTCGTATCCCCGCCAGCAAGTGATGACGTTGTTCCACCTGCTGTATGGTTGCGGTCTGGGCAACGGGTTCCCGCCCGCCCGATAGCCGCGCGGAGAATTCCTTCCTCAATCTTCGAAGCCGTCGGTATGTGCGGTATCTGCGGAATCTACAATTTCGGAACACTCGCGCCCGCTGCGGAGGCGGCGCTCGCGCGGGCCATGAGCGCCATGCGCCACCGCGGGCCGGACGACAATGGCTCCTACCTCGACGGCGAGCTGGGGCTCGGCAACTGCCGATTGAGCATTATCGATCTACCCGGCGGCCATCAGCCTATTTCCAATGAGGACGAAACCCTCTGGATTACTTTCAACGGCGAAATTTATAACTACCGCGAGCTTCGACCTGAACTCGAATCGCGGGGTCACCGGTTCCGCACATCGACGGACACCGAAGTCATCCTTCAGCTTTACGAGGAACACGGCGTCAGTTGCCTCGACCGCCTGCGCGGGATGTTTGCCTTTGCCCTCTGGGACCGCCGGCAGCGTCGTCTGCTGCTTACCCGCGACCGGCTGGGCGTCAAGCCGCTTTTTTACCGCCTGGAGGGCGGACGGCTGATCTTTGCTTCTGAACTGCGCGCCCTTCGCGAGCTCACCGAGCAGCCGCTCGAAATCGACTCGCAGGCCGTGTACGACTTTTTTTGCTTCCGCTACGTCCCCGCTCCCCACACTTTTTTCCGCGGAGTCCAGAAACTGCTGCCCGGCCACTTTCTGGTTGCGGGCGCCAAAGGCGCGAGGACCGAGGTCTATTGGGACCTCCCTGCGGAAGAGGATTCAGGCCAGTCCGTAGAAGACATCGCCTCGGAGACCGTCGAGCGCCTGCGGGAGTCCGTTCGCCTCCGGCTGATTGCCGACGTCCCGCTCGGAGTTTTTCTGAGCGGCGGAATGGATTCGAGCGCCGTCGTTGCGCTGATGGCGGAGCTCGGCGCGCGGCCGCTCCGCACCTTCACGGTGGGGTTCGAAGAGTCCGGTTACAGCGAACTGCCGTTTGCGCGACGCATCGCCGAGCGCTATTCAACCGAGCACCAGGAGATCGTGGTCGGGCCGCGAGACTTGAGTGAGGACCTGCCGCGGCTGGTCGCGCTGCGCGACGAACCGGTGGCCGAGCCCACGGACGTGGCTCTCTACCGGCTGGCGCGCCTGGCTTCCGGGAGCGTGAAAGTCGTGTTGGCCGGGGAGGGTGGCGACGAGCTGTTCGCCGGCTACCCGAAGTATGTCGCCGACCGCTTCGCCGGCCTCGTCTCCGCAGTCCCTGAAAAAGTAACCCGCGCCCTGGCCCGTCGGCTCCCGTATCGCCTGCGCCGCGCCAAGCTGGCCCTTCAGGCGCTATCCATCCGGGACGAGCCGGAGCGTTTCGCCGCCTGGTTTGCGTCTTTTTCCGGTGAAGACCGTGCTTCGCTCCTCGCGCCCGAATTCCTGGCTCAGGTGGACTTGGCCCATCCCGCGCGTACTTTCAGCTCTTACCTCGAAAAGGCGCGGGACCGGTCTCCCCTGAAACGGATGCTCTACGCAGATTTGAAAATCTGGCTGCCGGATAATCTCCTGCTGCGAGGGGACCACATGACAATGGCGGCTTCGATTGAGGAGCGGCTGCCGTTCCTCGACCACAAGCTGGTGGAGTTCGCCGCCCGCATCCCCACTCCAATGCTCACGCGAGGACTCCAGACAAAATCACTCTTACGTCGCGCCCTCCGCCGCTACCTTCCGGAAGAGGCGCTCGGGAGGCGCAAGGTGGGCTTTACCGTTCCCGTCGGCGAGTGGTTCAGGAAACCTCTGAAGTCCCTGGTCATGGACTTGCTCCTATCGCCCGAGGCAAGAGGCCGCGGGTATTTCAATTCCGCCAGCGTCGAACAAATAGTGCGCGAGCACCTCGACGGCATACAGGACCGTCAAAAGCAGCTCTGGGCCCTCATGAATTTCGAGCTCTGGTGCCGCCAGCTCGCGCGGTCTTAGGGGCTCGGCGCACCCCCTTCTTACATTGTTTAACCGAATGGACCAGCGATCCAAGGCGGTCTGCATCATCGTGGAAAACCTCCCCGCGCCTTTTGACCGGCGGGTCTGGCAGGAGGCGCGCGCCCTGAGCGAGGCGGGTTACCGGGTATCGATTATCTGCCCCAAGGGTCGCGGGTTCGAGCGGAGCCGGGAGACCCTCGACGGGATTGATATTTATCGCCACCGGATTTGGGAGGCCTCCGGGCCTCTCGGGTACCTCATCGAGTACGGCTGGGCCCTGGCCGCGGAATTCTTGTTGGCTCTCAAGGTGTACGCGCGGACGCGCTTTCGCGTTCTGCACGCTTGCAATCCGCCGGACTCCATTTTCCTCATCGGCCTTTTTTTCAAAATTCTCGGAGTGAAGTTCATCTTCGACCAGCACGATTTGAACCCCGAGCTCTATGAGGCGAAGTTTGGAAAGCGAGGTCTGTTTTATCGGCTGGTCTGCCTGGCTGAACGCCTCACTT
>QHZM01000116.1 GCA_003224665.1 Acidobacteriota bacterium | reverse complement strand
CGTTACCCGAGCCAGGTAAAAGCGTTTTACATGGCACCCGACACGGCGCGCCCCGAACTGGCGCTCTGCGTGGACGTGCTGGCGCCTGAGGGTTACGGAGAGATCGTTGGCGGCGGCGAGCGCCTCGCCGATTACGACCTGCTCGTTCGCCGCATTGAAGAGGCAAAACTCCCGCGAGAACCGCTTGAGTGGTACCTGGACCTGCGGCGTTATGGGAGCGTCCCCCACTCAGGGTTCGGCATGGGCATCGAGCGCGTGGTCGCCTGGGTCTGCGGCCTCGAACACGTGCGCGAGACCATTCCTTTTCCTCGTATGCTCTACCGGCTGAAGCCCTAGGAATTTCCTGGGGTGCCACTTATCCGAAAAAAATGTCTTAAGCGGCCCAGTGGAGACGACGCTTTCGATTTTCGTCCGGAAGGTCGGGGCCGGCGCCGCCGGTCGCGGCGAGTGGGGAAGCCACGGTTGATTCCGACTTTCGAATCAACCGGGGGATATTTGAAAACACAAGAACGCCCACGGTTGGAACAACGCCAACTGTGGCTACCGCCTTTGGCAACATCAGGCGGATAACAAAAATGCGAGCACGAAAGACGTTGACCTTTGCAGCTCTTAGCGAGCTGCGCCGTCGCGCATGAGCTGACCCAGGTCGCCCGCACAGGCCAGCTGAATGCTGACCGGCCATGCGGGAGGCCGATACGGTATGATGGCTAGTCAGGTGTTTTGCATTTTCCCGGAGGCAACGTCTTGAAATTGCGGGTCCTGGGCGTTCCACTCGACCTCGGGCAGGAACGCCGGGGTGTTGATATGGGGCCATCGGCCGTGCGCGCCGCGGGCTTGAACGCCGCGCTCGAGGGCCTGGGACATCAGGTCGAGGACACGGGAAACATCAACGTAAAGATTCCTGAGACTCAGCACTTCGGCGACCGTCGCGCCAAATACCTCAAGGAAATCGCCGAAACCTCCCAGGAAGTGGCGCACCGGATTTATCGCACCCTGGAGGAGGGATTCTTCCCTTTATCGCTCGGCGGCGACCACTCCATCGCGGTTGGAACGCAGGCAGGTGTCTCCAAATTCTATCGCGACCGTAAAAGGTCCATCGGGTGCATCTGGATTGACGCCCACGCCGACATGAACACGCCCGAGACCAGTCCCAGCGGCAACGTCCACGGCATGCCGTTTGCCGCCACGCTGGGCTTTGGGCCCGAACCCCTGGCGAAAATCTTCGGCTACGCTCCAAAGATCCGCGCCAAAAACTGCGTCCTGATCGGGGTGCGCAACCTGGACGCCCGCGAGCGGCGCCTTGTCAAGCAATCCAAAGTGACGGTCTTCACGATGCGGGACATTGACGAGCTGGGCATGCGCGCGGTGATGGAGAAGAGCCTGGGTGTCGCCACCCGGGGCACGGTCGGCTTCGTCACTTCGTTTGACATGGACGTTGTGGACCCCTCGGAGGCGCCCGGAGTGGGGACGCCTGTGCGCGGGGGAATCACTTTCCGCGAAGCCCACCTGGCCATGGAAAAGATTGCGGACAGCAAGAAGTTGCTGGCCCTTGAACTCGTCGAAATCAATCCCATCATTGACATCGCGAACAAGACCGCGAATCTGGCCGTAGGTCTGGCTGCCTCGGCGCTGGGAAAGAAAATTTTGTGAACAAGAAACTCCGCGTGGGTCTTCTCTTCGGAGGGCGCTCGGGAGAGCACGAAGTGTCGCTGACTTCGGCGGCCTCCATCCTGGGCGCGCTCGACCCGTCGAAGTACGAAGTCGTCCCCATCGGCATCACTCGCGAAGGCCGTTGGGTGGCGGGCTCGGCCGCGGACAGGCTCCTTCCCGCGGTACTCGAAGATGGAAAGCCGGTGACGGCCTCTGTTGACCCGACCATGCCGCAGCTTATTCCCCTCGATTCTCCTTCCCTGGCGGCCCGGCCCTCCGGGCCGCGGGTCCCCCCGGACGAGGCGCGACTGGACGTCATCTTTCCCGTCCTCCACGGGACGTTCGGCGAGGATGGCACCGTACAGGGTCTGCTCGAGCTGGCCGGCATCCCGTACGTCGGCGCGGGTGTGCTCGCTTCCGCGGCCGGCATGGACAAGGACGTCATGAAGAAGCTTTTTCGGGATGCCGGCCTGCCGATCGTGAAGTGGGTGCTGGTCTTGCGGAGCGATTGGGAAAAAGATCTCGAGGGGGTTCGGCGGCTCGTGGAGAAGCAACTCCGTTACCCGCTCTTCGTGAAACCGGCGAACCTGGGCTCGTCGGTGGGGATCAGCAAGGTCCACCATCGGCGAGAGTTTCCTGCGGCGATGGACCTGGCGGCGCAATATGACAGGAAAATTCTGGTCGAAAAGGGACTCGAGGCCCGGGAAATAGAATGCTCGGTGCTCGGGAACGACCGGCCGGAAGCTTCTGTGCCGGGGGAGGTGGTCCCCGTCAATGAGTTCTACGACTACGAGGCGAAATACGTCAAGGAGGGTTCGGAGTTGATAATTCCGGCGAAGCTTCGCGCGCAGCAGACGGAACGCGTCCGCGACCTGGCCGTTCGCGCCTTCCAGGCCATCGATTGCGCGGGCATGGCGCGCGTGGATTTGCTCTTGGACCGGAAGTCAGGGAAGATTTATGTGAATGAAATTAACACCATCCCCGGCTTTACCTCGATCAGCATGTATCCGAAATTGTGGGAAGCCACCGGGCTCCCTTACCCTCAGCTCCTTGACCGGCTGATCGAACTTGCCCTCGAACGCCAGCGCGAAAAAATGCGCACCCAATATACCTACACGCCCTCCTTGCGGTGATTCATCCTGGACAAACTGAAATGGATTCGAGTTGAGGGAAGTCGCCCTGGCATTCCGCCTTGAATCGCGGTTGAGCTGCCCGTGCGCGTTCAGTGCTCCACTGCGGCTTCCTTGCGGCTCCGCGCCTTGCGGAGCAAGAGGACCAGCGGCAGGATACTTGCGACGGGTGGCTTGACGAGTGCGGCGGATCAGTTCGCGCGTCGCCTCCCCCACCCGGGCGGGGGAGGTCCCTTCCACTCTGGCAGGTTCTTCACTCATGGTTCATTCCTTTTGAATACCGAGCAGTTTAACGCGGGTTGAGGGGTGAACCACGGGAAAGCCGTAGCTTAGCTCAGCTCGTTGAAGTGTCTCATCTCCGCTGAAGTCGGACAGCGGTCCGGAATTCCGTGACCATCTCTTTCTTGCTTTTACCCAGAACGGGCATCTTCGCCTGCCTCAGCGTTTTGGGGGAATGACTAATCAGTGGATATACCGTACTTCCAGTACAAAGCTCTGAGCCGATGCGGGCGTCGCAGGGGATCCCCTTGACAAGAGAGCCCGGCCTAAGTAATTTAACTAATTAGTTAGTTAAATATGCCGGCTTCGGAAACCAAGACGGCCGAGGGCCTGCGGGCGCGCCGGGGGAGGGAGACGCGCGCTGCAATTCTGAAGGCGGCCGAGCGCGTCTTTGCCGAGGGCGGGCTCGACGGAGCGCGGACGGACGCCATTACTGCGGCGGCCGGTGTCAACAAGGCGCTCCTCTATTATTACTTCCGCAGCAAGGACGCCCTCTATAGCGCTGTGATCGAGGCCTTATACGAGGAATTTTACCGGCGGGAGATGGCGGTCCTTTCGGGCGAGGACTGCGTGCGCTCGACGCTTTTGCGCTTTGTGACCACCCATTTCGATTTCATCGCGGCGCGCCCCTACTACCCGCCGCTGTTCCAGCGCCTGCTGGTAGCGGGTGGGAGGCCGCTCGAGCGGCTTGGCCGGAAATACCTCGTGCCGCTGAGTCGAAAGCTGGTGAAACTCATTGAACGAGGCGTTCGGCGGGGCGAGCTGCGTCCTGCGGACAGCCACCATACAGCGCTCTCTCTGGTGGCCTTGACGGTCTTCTATTTTTCCGCGGCTCCGGTCGTCAAAATCATCCGGCACGTCGATCCGTATGAAAGGGCCCAGTTGGCGCGTCGCAAGCAAGAGGTGCTGGACTTCATTCGTTATGGGCTCTTCCGCAATCCGGAGGCTCGCCTCCCATGAGTCGCAAGTTTGCCGTCCTCGTTTTGATCCTTGCCGCCGCGTCGGCGGGAGTGCTTTATTACACCGCCAGAATCCGCCCTGGCGGCCTCGTCCTGACAGGCATCGTTACGACAGACGACGTGGCCGTCAGCTCGCAAATCGCAGGCCGGCTGAGCCGGTTGCTCGTAAAAGAGGGCGACAGCGTCACGCGCGACCAGCTTCTGGCGGTTATCGAGCCGGAAGAGCTCAAAGCGGACCAGGCGTATTTCGCCCACAGCGAAGAGGGTTACTCGGCGCAGGTCCAGGAGGCCGAAGCGGCCCTGAGGTTTCAGGAGCTTCAGACCCGGGACCTGATCCGGCAGGCGGAAGCCGCGGTTGCCGCCACGGAAGCCCAGCAGGCTGAATCAGTGGCCAACCTCGAACGCGCGCGGCTCGACTACGAACGCGCCGACGGACTCTTCAAACAGAATATCGTCTCCGCGCAGGTCGCCGATCAGGCCCGGACCGTGTATCAGGCGGCCCAGGCGCGCGTCGAATCGATGCGCAAACAGGTGGAAACCCAGCGCGCAGCTCTGGCGCTCGCGCACTCCAATGCGGAGCAAGTCGCCGCGCGCCGGAGTGCGCTGCTGGCAAATCGTCATCAGCTCGCTGCTGCGGCCGCACAGAAAGAGAAAGCGAGTGTGCGGCTGAGTTATTCGGAAATCCGGTCTCCAATCGAGGGGATTGTTTCCGCGCGCGCGGCTCGTCAGGGAGAGGTGGTCAACCCGGGCCAGCCCCTTTTGAGTCTGATTAACCCGGACGACCTTTGGGTCCGCGCGGACGTCGAAGAGACTTATATTGACCGCATCCGGCTGGGCGACCAAATGACGGTCCGGTTTCCCTCAGGAGCAGAGCGCGCAGGGAGGGTCTTTTACCGGGGCGTGGACGCTGATTTCGCCACTCAACGCGACGTCAGCCGCACGAAGCGCGACATCAAGACTTTTGAAATTCGCCTCCGCGTGGATAACGGCGACCGGAGGCTCAATCCCGGCTTGACGGCCTTTGTGACCGTGCCGCTGCGCGAGCCGTGAAGAGCTCGGCGGCCGGTGCGACGGCTCGATCAGCGTGGTCAGCATCCGAACGGCGCGGGAAAGTCCACGCTGATCCGGATGCTGACCACGCTGATCGAGCCCACTTCGGGAACGGCGCGCGTCAACGGGCACGACGTCATCAAATCTCCGAGCGAGGTCCGGAAGTGCATCGGAGTAATTCCCCAGGCCATGACCTCGGACATGGACCTGAGCGTCGAAGAGAACCTGTTGATTTTCGCCAAACTTTACAGCGTCCCTCGCGAACAGCGGAAGCGCACCATTAATGAGCTGCTCGAAGCCGTCGAACTGGCCCAGTGGGCTGACAAGCCGGTCAAAAACCTTTCCGGAGGCATGCGGCGCAGGCTCGAGATCGCGCGAGGCCTGGTCCACCGTCCCAAAATCTTCTTTCTCGATGAGCCCACCACCGGGCTCGACCCTGCCTCGCGCATCGCCGCGTGGGGAATGCTCATGCGGCTGAAAAAGCAGCAGGACCTGACCATGCTGATCACGACCCATTACATGGACGAGGCGGACAGGCTCTGCGACCGCATCGCGATCGTCGACCACGGGAAACTGGTCGCACTGGACTCGCCTCCGAAGCTGAAGGCGTCCGTCCCGGGGAGCAACATCCTGGAAGTGAGTTTTTCCGTCACGCCCGAGAGCTGGCTCGAGACCCTGCAACACCTTCCCGACGTCGAGAAGGTCGCGGTCCAGGACCACGTGTTCCGGATTTTCTCCCGCAACGGGCCGCGGACCACGGTGGGGCTGGTCGAGGCCGCGCGGGAGGCCCAGCTCACCGTCACCTCTCTCTCCGTGCAGACCACGACGCTCGACGACGTCTTCATGCACTATACCGGCCGGCAGTTGCGCGACGCTTTGCAAGACGGGAGGTATGACTCGAGTTTCCTTTATCAGCGCCCGTAGGTTATGAACCGCATCCTCGCCATTATCGAGCGTGACATGCGCCGCTTCCGGCGCAGCCCGCTCCTGGTCTTCGCCTCGCTCGTGCTCCCGCTTACGCAGCTGGTGGTGCTCGGGTACGCCTTTGGAGGAAAAATCAAGCACTTGAAAGTCGGCGTCGTGGACCAGGATCACGGCCTGCCGGCGATAAGACTCCGCGAGATGTTCGGAGCCATCGCGGCCAATGCCAAGACTTTCGACACCGTCGAATACGCCGACCCGAGGCGCGCCATGCTCGACATGCGCGAAGGCCGGCTCCAGGCGGTGATCAACATCCCTCCGGATTTTTCCCGTCAAGTGCTGGCACGCTTGGCGCCCCGGGTGGCGCTGATCGAAGACAATACGGACAACTTTTCCGCTTCCACGCTCCAGGGCTCATTGACCGAGCTCGTCAGTGCCTACAACCAGGAAGGCCCGGCCCCGCGCATCATCATTTACATTGACGACAAGGCCCGCGGGCTGCACGAAGGTTACCTGGTGACGCCCATCACCAAGGTTGAGTTGATTCTAGGTTTTAATCTCGCGGGCACGGTCAAGGGCATTCTGGCCGGTACGGTCCTGACGGTCGTCGGGTCATTCATCGCCGGAGTTCCTCACCCGCTCGAGCCCTTGCGGCTGTTCCGGCTCATGCTGGTGATCATCGCCGCTTCCCTGGCTTTCATCAGCATGATGTTCCTCCTGATGGTGCGGATCAGCGACCCGCTCGTGCCGCGCGCTATTTTTGGCGTGTTGAACGCGCTTCTTTTCTTCCCGAGCGGCGCCATTTACCCCGTCAACGCATTTCCCGCCTGGATGAAAGTCATCGCTTTCATTGATCCCTTTACTTACGCCGTCCACGCCTTCAAGAGCCTGCTCTTGAAGAACACGGGGATCGCGGCGATTGGGGGAGACCTCGCTTACCTTTCTGTTTTCACCATCATCATGATGATTGCGGCCACGCTTCTCTTCCGCAGGACTCTGTGACGTGTCGCGCCGGGCTCCGCCGGCCCGAGGTCCCCTCGCGGCGGTTGTATAATGGACTGAGGAAGGGCGGTCGAATAAATTCGCATGACGCTGCTTGATGCAAGACCACCCAAACCCCGCAACCCTTACCTGAAATATCTCGTCCTCTTCCTCGTTTTGGCGCTCATCACCGGCGGGCTGTTCGCCTACCGCTTCTGGAATTATCCCGAAGAGCGGGCGGTGGCCCGCTTCCTAGCGACGCTCGAACAAGGCGACTACCAGAAGGCCTACCAGCTCTGGCAGCCGAGCCCTTCTTATCGCTTCGGAGATTTCCTGCGAGACTGGGGCGAGCAGGGCGATTACGGAAAGATTCGAGAATTCGCCATCCTCGTCTCCAAGTCGAAAGGGACGAGGACGGTGATCGTCACCGTGCGCATCAACAAAGTCGACCCTCCGCTGGACCTGCTGGTTGACCGCAAGACCAAGGGGATGGCGTATTCTGTTTTTTAGCTCACGGCCTCTCTTTTCCAGCAGCCGGCGGGTTCGCGGGAATAATTGGCAACAGGACGTGCGAGGGGTGTTGGGCGTCGTGGTAGACGGCATTTTCCGCGATAGCCCAGCGTCGGTTATTGTTCAGCGGCTCGCCCGTGTTGGGGTTGACGTCGAAGCGGGGGAAGTTGCTGCTCGAGATATCCAGACGGATTCGGTGACCTCGCCGGAAGACGATCGAGGTTGGGTACATTTCGATCATGAACTGATAAATCTCACCCGGTTTCATCAGGCTGCCCTTTTCGAGCGAGTCCCGGTAACGCGCGCGAACGATGCTGTCCGCGATATTCATTTCAACTCCGGCGGGGAAGTCGGCGTTCGGCGGGTGTACGTCCACGAGCTTAGCCGTGAAGTCGGTGTCCGGCGCGCTCGAGGAGGCCCACAGTTTCACAATCAAGCGCCCCGTCACTTCGACGTCGCGGTCGAGAGGCGGTGTCTGAAACACCAGGACGTCATTTCGAGCTGAAAGCGGGCGCGCGTCCTCGCACACCCAGAACTCCCGTCGGCAGCGCTGGTCCGCCGCGCCACGGAACATGAGGACTCCCTCCGAAGAAATGTTCCCGCCGAGAGTCGGGACGGGATGGCGCGGGTCGAAAAGATAACGCGTCGGCGGGACCGCCGCCGATGACCCAGCCGGCTTTTCAGGAGAAAGCGTGCCCTCGGCTTGCAGGTAATAGGGCGTGGCCTGGGTGCGAGCCAGCGGCCATTCGGACTCATCCCGCCAGTGGCCCCCGACGAAAATTCTGCCTTCCGGCGTCCTGTGGCCGTCGCCGCCACCCATGACGAAGATGCGGACCGGCGGTTCGCGATCAACACCGTTCTGGATGCCCTTCAGCCACCGATCGAA
>QHZM01000115.1 GCA_003224665.1 Acidobacteriota bacterium | reverse complement strand
GTCGTCGCGGCCCACACCATTCTTCCCGTCATCGGAGTCCCTATGCCCACAACCAGCCTGGCGGGGCTCGATTCGCTTCTCTCCATCGTCCAAATGCCGGGAGGAGTCCCGGTCGCCTGCACATCCATCGGCAAACCCGGCGCCGTCAATGCCGCCATCCTCGCAATTCAAATCCTTGCCACATCCCACCCCGACCTTGCCAAAAAGCTGGTCGAGTACAAAGAACAACTGGCGCGCGCCGTCGCCGAGAAGTCCAAGAAGGTCAGAGGGAGTCATGGGCGCGGAGGAGGGTTCACGAAAGCGTCGAACCCGCGCCGGCCTCGAGGGCGTCGTTAAGACGAGGAACGCAAATTTTCCACGAAGGGGGCGGGAAAGGAGTCCTTACTGGCTGCGATGTTGTTTAAGGTGGAGGGACTGGATGGCCGTGACGGTGACGACGTTAACGATGTCCTGGACCTTGCAGCCGCGCGAGAGGTCGTTTGCAGGTTTGGCGAGGCCTTGCAGGATAGGCCCGACGGCTTCACAGCCGCCAAACCGCTCGGCGAGTTTGTAGGCGATATTGCCGGAGTTCAGGTCGGGGAAGATGAGGACATTGGCGCGGCCGCCGAGCGGCGAGCCCGGAGCCTTGAGCGACGCCACTTCAGGGACGACCGCGGCGTCAAGCTGGAGCTCGCCGTCCATCAGGAGATGAGGGGCCCGCGACTTGACGGTCTTTGCAGCCTCCTGAACGGCCTGCACTGTGGGGTGCTCGGCACTCGATTTGGTTGAGAAAGACAGCAGGGCCACTCGCGGCTCGACCTCAAAGAGAGCCTGCGCGTTCTCCGAGGTCGCAACGGCGATGCTGGCGAGCTGCGCGGGCGAAGGGTTGGGCACCACGGCGCAATCGGCGAAGAGCATGGCTCCCTCGACGCCCAATTCCCGCCGCGGCGAGACGATCAGGACAAAACTCGAGAGCAGAGACTCCCGGGGCGCGAGGCCGATCGTCCAGAGGGCCGCGCGGACGGTGTCCGCCGTGGTGGTCAGCGCTCCGCCGACGGAGCCGTCCGCGTCTGCCGCTGCCACCATCAGTCCGGCGAACACTCGTGGCACCTGCGCGCCGGTGAGCGCCTCGGCTTCCGTCATGCCCCTCGCGCGGCGGCGCTCGTGGAGCAACCTGGCATAGGCCTTCAGCTTGTCGCTCGCGCCAGGGTCGAGGAGTGCGGAACTTGAAAGCGTGAGGCCGAGCGTCTTCACCCGGCTCCGGATTTTTTCGACGTTGCCCAGCAGCGTCAACCGGGCCAACTTTTCTTTTTCGATGATCTCCGCTGCGGCAAGCGTGCGGTCTTCTTCCCCTTCGAACAGGACAATGTGTTGAGGTTTCGCGCGCGCCCGAGCGCGGAGCTTTTCCAGAATTTCCATCGCCAACCTTTTCGTATAACTGTTCGCGCCCGGAGCGAGGCGACCGCAAAGACGCCCGCCGGTGCGCCGCGTGGCGGGAAGCGCTTACCGCCGTTTCAAGGCCGCCCAAGCTTAGCCGGAATCGCGTGGCGCGTCGAGTGGATTAGGTTGTCGATGCCGCGAGGCAGCCCCGTTGCCAACCTGAGACGGGATGGCGTGCAACGAACAACTGGCCACGAACGGCTGCTATAATCGCGGTCTGCGCGGCTCGCCGGAGCTATCACAGGAAGCAGAAGGACCGATGGTCAAGACGATTGAGTGGACGGAAGAAGGTGTGCGGATGGTGGACCAGCGGCGGCTCCCCGCTGAAGAGGCATACGTCACCTGCCGAGATTATCGAGAAGTCGCCGACGCCATGCGCTCAATGGTAATCCGCGGGGCACCGGCGATCGGCGTGGCTGCCGCCATGGGGGTTGCTCTCGGAGTGAAAAATTCCCGTGCCGCGACCCTCGCCGAACTTCGCGCCGATTTCGAAAAGATCGCCGAAACGATTTCTCAGACCCGTCCCACCGCCGTAAACCTTTTCTGGGCTGTCAAACGAATGCGCAATATTTTCGAAAAGAGCCTGGCGAGAGATGGTTCGGAGCCCGAGAAAATTGCAGCGGCCCGCGCAGACCTTATCGAAGAGGCCAAGCGCGTGCTCGCCGAGGACATCGCCGTGAACCAGGCCATCGGCCGCCACGGCATGGCGCTCGTTCAAAACTCGGCGAACCTCCTGACACACTGCAACGCCGGCGCGCTCGCGACCGGCGGTTACGGCACTGCGCTCGGGGTCATTCGCTCGGCGGTGGCGGACGGGAAGAAAGTCCGCGTCTTCGTGGACGAAACGCGCCCTTTTCTCCAGGGAGCGCGCTTGACCGCCTGGGAACTGGCCAAAGACGGCATCCCGGTTACCCTGATCACCGACAGCATGGCCGGTCACTTCATGAAGAGAAAAGAAATTCAGGCCGTGATCGTGGGCGCCGACCGCATTGCGGCAAACGGCGACGTTGCCAATAAAATCGGGACCTACACCCTGGCCGTGCTCGCGCGTGAAAACAAGATCCCTTTTTACGTAGCCGCGCCCCTTTCGACCCTTGACCTCAGTCTCGCATCCGGCGACGAGATTCCCATCGAAGAGCGCTCGCCTTCCGAAGTGACCCACCTCGCGGGAGTTTCAATTGCCCCGAAGGGTATCGAGGCCCGCCATCCCGCCTTCGACGTGACTCCGCACGAATACGTCAGCGCGATCATCACCGAGCGCGGCATCGCCCGCGAACCCTACAAGGAAACTTTAAAGGCGTTGTTCTGATGGCGTGGGAGGGCACCCGCTTGGCTGCGCGCCTCGCGGACTTATTCGTGGCGCAAGGCGACGATGGGATCGAGGCGCGACGCTTTCAAAGCGGGCCACATGCCGAAGAACAGTCCGATGCAGACGGAAACGATGAAACCCACGGCGACGGACCAGAGAGGCACCTGGGACGGAAGGAAGTCCAGGGCCCGGATCAGAAGGCTCATCCCGCAACCGAAGGCGATGCCCAATAACCCTCCCGACCCGGTCAGGGTCATCGCTTCGAGGAGGAATTGCCAGGTGATGTCGCTGCGGCGCGCGCCGATGGCCTTGCGCACTCCGATTTCGCGCGTGCGCTCGGTGACGGAGACCAGCATGATGTTCATGACGCCGATCCCGCCCACGAGCAGGCCGATGGACGAGATCACCACCGTGACGAGGACGACCATACCCATGATGTCGCGGAACTGTGTAATCAGAGATTCGGCCGTGGAAATGCCGAAGCTGTCGGGGTCGGAAGGCTTCACGTGACGCCGGCGCCGGAGCACGTTGCCGGCTTCTTCGATGGCCTCTTTCATCCTGCCTTCATACGCCATGGCCACGAGGAAATTTTCTTTTTCGTTGGGGTAGATCTTCCTGAAGGTCAAGTAGGGGATTTTTACCACGCGGTCGCTTCCGTTATCGCCGGGGAACCGCTTGCGGGGGCCGATGGTCCCGATAACCTGGAAGTTATCGTTGCCCACCGTCAGCATCTTGCCGATCGGGTCTTCGTGCTCGAAAAACCTCTTGACGATATCCGCCCCGATCACGGCCACGTTGCGCCGGTGCGTATCGTCAGCGTCAGTAAAAAACCGCCCGTCGGCGAGGGAATCGTTGATCACGTCGAAGTCATCCGTCGTTGCGCCGATAAAGTTGTAGTTCAGGATTTCCATCCCCTTGTATTTGAGGTTGGGCGGAGGCCCCCACCAGATGTACTTCTCGGCGGCGACTTTCTCGATATCGGGACATTGGTCCCGGATGGCCATGGCATCTTCATAGGTTAGCGGCTTTCGCAGGCGCTCCTCGCGCGACAGCCGGAAGCGGATCCCGGGTTCCCACTTGAAGATGAAAAGCGTCCGCATGCCGAGGTCCCTCACCGCCTCCGCCATTTGGTTGTCCAGCCCGGCAAAAACGGAGGCCACGGTGATGACCGTCATGACTCCGATGAGGACGCCCAGGATGGTGAGAAAAGACCGGAACTTGTGGGTGCGAAGCGTGTCCAGGGCCAGCAAGAAGTTCTCACGGACATTCTGCTTGGAGACTTTCATTGTCAATTCTCTGTCCGAAGGGCCTCGATCGGGTCGAGCTTGGCAGCCTGGCTTGCCGGGTAGATGCCGAAGAAAAGGCCGACCGCCGTGGAAAGCGCCAGGCCTACAAGCACCGCCGTGACCGGGACGGACGCGGTGAAGACCATATCGACGATCTTGCTGATCACGAGCGCCAGCAACACCCCGACCACCCCGCCTGTGCAGGCCATCACGCCGGACTCGATGACGAACTGCATCAGGATGTCGCGCCGCCGCGCTCCGAGGGACTTGCGGATGCCGATTTCATGAGTGCGCTCGGTGACGCTGGCCAGCATGATGTTCATGATGACGATGCCCCCCACGACCATAAACACGGCAACGATTGCGATCGTGGCGGCGAAGATTGCCCCGGTCAATTGGTCCCAGAGACCCATGATCGTGTCGGAAGCGTTGATGCCGAAATTGTCGTCGTCTTTGTAGGCGAGATGGCGGCGGGCGCGCATCAAGGCGCGGGCTTCGTCTTCGAGTTCCATTATCTGGAAACTGTTCCAGGCCTGCACATTCACGTTCATGCGGGGCCGAGCTACGAAAAGTTTGCTGAAGGTCGTCAAGGGGATCTGGGCAAAGTTGTCCTCGCTCTCCCCGAGCGTGGAGCCGATTTTGCGAGCTACGCCGATGACTTCGAAGGGATGGCCGCCAATGAGGATGACCTTGCCCATCGGGTCCACGGTGGGGAAGAACTTGTCCACCAGGTCCTGGCCGATGAAGCAGACCATGGCGCTGTGGAGATAGTCCGATTCGGTAATAAACCGGCCGTACTCCACCTGTTCTAGCCCGATGTCGATCATGCTGGGCGTGGCGCCCCGGAATCCGATTTCGTCGATGGTCTGGTTCTTGTAACGGGCGTTCGGTCGCGGCCAGCGCCAGGAGACCGCCCCGATGTTCTTGTAGCCTCGCAGGTTTTCTTTCAGGAAGTTGTAGTCTTCGATGCGGAGGGGCCTGTTTCGGCGGCGCTGTTTCAGCCAGTCCTCGTCGGTCGAGGTCCACTGGAACTGGTCCAGGATGAACACGTGGGCACCGAGGTTGGCGATATGGTCGG
>QHZM01000114.1 GCA_003224665.1 Acidobacteriota bacterium | reverse complement strand
CGAATGGGTCCTGGCCCAGGAGAAGATTCGATCCGACGAAGGGTCGCTCAGCGCCATTGCCCAGGCGGCTGAGGGTAGCCTGCGCGACGCGCTCTCGCTGCTCGACCAGGTGATTGCCGCTTGCGGCGAGAAATTGGAGGAAAGCCGGGTGCGCAAGGTGCTCGGGATCGTCCCCCTGCGCTTGCTGAGCGAGATGGTGGAAGCTGTCCACGCGGCGGACGCTGCCCGGGTGCTGGAGCAGGTCTCCCGGATTGCGGCTGAAGGGTATGAGCTCGCATACTTCTGCGGGGAACTCACTCGCTGCGTGCGAAATTTGGTTGTGGTGAAAAGTTGCGGCGGTGAAAGTCCCCTGTTGCAGGTCCCGAACGACGAACGGAAAAAACTCGTGGAACTCAGCGGCTCCTTCAGTGAGGAAGACCTGGCGCGTTTTTTTCAGATCTTGCTCCGCACGGAAGCGGAGATGCGGTACTCGCTCGAACCGCGCTTTCACCTCGAGCTCGGCTTGCTCAAGATGGTCCACGCCCGCAAGCTCGAGCCCATCGAAGAAGTGCTCAGCGCTTTACGAAGCAAGCCAGCCGCCGAAAAGGGAGCGAGCGGCAGCTCCCGCGGGCCATCTTCCGCCGCTGCTCCGGGGCCGGCGAAACTTGCCCCCGGGGGGAGTCCGCCGCCGGGGCTCGCTCCTCGCGCGGCTGATACTCACTCGCCTGGCCCGGCGGCCCCCACCCTCGCGATGACGGCGGCGCCGCGACCCCCAAAGCAGGATGACGAACGCCTGGCCGAAATCAAGAGCTTGCTTTTCGACCAGTCGAAGAAGTTTCTGAGCAGTTGCCTCGAACATCTTTCCGGCTGGCGGTTCGAAGATGGCGAGGTCCGGTTCCTTTACGCAAAAAAAGAGTCCTGGGCGGCGGATTTTCTGAAGAGTCACGAGCAACTCGAAGCACTCGGCTCCGCCTGCGCCCAGGTTCTCGGCCAGCCCGTGAAGATTTGTGTTACACTGGCCGAGCTCGAAGGCGAAAAGGCAAGAGCGCGGCCCACAGCCCGTGAACGGGCGGAACGCGACGCGGAAGTGGAGGCTTTTCGAAAGACATTCGACTGCACCTTGGTGGACGTCACAGACTTAAGCCAGGAGTGAGCGATGAAAAATCTCCAGCAGATGCAGCAGATCCTGAAACAGGTCCAGCAATTCCAGGAGCAGCTCCAGAAGCAACTGGAAGAGCTGGTCGTGGAAGCCTCTGCGGGCGGGGGTTTGGTAACGGTCAAGATGAACGGCCAAAAGTTGTTGGTCGGCGTCACCATTGACCGTGAGGCAGCTGCTGCCGGGGATCTCGAAATGTTGCAAGACCTGATCCAGGCGGCCGTGAACGAGGCGTCCCGAAAGGTGGATGAGCAACTGGCAAAGCAGGTGGGCAATCTCGCGGGTGGTCTGCCCTTTCCTGGTCTGACTTAGCCGCACAAACCTTCACGCCGCCGGCGCTGGAGTTCGAATCGAGCTCGAGTTTCCAGGTTTCGATTTTTGAACCTCGATCCCATAAATGAAAGATTACGCTGAGCCGCTGGCTCGCCTGATTGACGAGCTGAAGCGTCTCCCCGGCATCGGGCAGAAATCGGCCCAGCGCATCGCCTTCCACCTCGAACGCGCTGCACGCGAGGAGGTGGAGCGCTTGGCGGTGGCGCTCCTGGAGCTGAAAGACAAGATCCGGCTTTGCAGCATCTGCAATAATCTCACCGAGGCTGACCCCTGCGAGTATTGCACCGACCCGAGCCGCGACCCGACGGTCATCTGTGTTGTGGAAACCCCTTACAACGTGGTGGCCGTCGAGAAGACCCGCGAATTTCGGGGGCTCTACCACGTGCTTCACGGGGCGATTTCGCCGCTCCAGGGAGTGGGGCCCGACCAGTTGAAGCTTAAAAATTTGATTGAGCGGCTCAAAAGCGGTAAAATCAAGGAGCTCATCGTGGCGACGAACCCCAATGTAGAAGGCGAAGCCACGGCGGTCTATCTTTCCAAGCTCATCAAACCCCTGGGGGTGAGGGTGACGCGGATCGCCATGGGCATTCCGGTGGGTTCCGAACTCGAGTTTGCCGACGAAGTGACGATGCTGAAGGCCATCGAGGGTCGCCGCGAGATATAGCTCGAGGGGAAAACGCTCGGTCAAATCGGTCTTTTACTCATTTGAAGAGCAAGCGAGGCGGGAAAAGCGTCTGGTTGGGCGCTCGTCCCGGCCAGGAGGGTCACATGGGGCGTGAGTTTACGGTCGGAATCGGGGGTGCGGCGGGCGACGGGCTCGACAAGAGCGGGGATACCCTGGCGAAGAGCGTCTCCCGGCTCGGCCTCCATGTCTGCGCCTACAACAGCTATCAGTCGATTATCCGCGGAGGGCACATCTGGCTGCGGGTGCGGATCGCTGAGGAAAAAGCCTATTCCCACGGCGACCATCTGAACCTCCTGATCGCCCTTAATCAGGACACGGTGGAGCGCCATGCGCGCGAGGTCGAGTCGGGTGGGGCGGTCCTATACAATTCCGACCGCTTCACCTGTGAGACCTCCTTGCTCCGCGACGGCGTCGTCGGCCTTCCCGTTCCCGTCAATGAAATCACCAAACCGTTGGGTCGCGTCCTCCCCATCATGCAGAACACGGTTCTGCTGGGAGCCCTGATCTACCTGGTGCGTCTTGAATTTGATTCGACTGTCGGGGTCCTGGCAGACACTTTCGGACACAAAGGACAGGCCGTCATCGACCAGAACGTCAAAATCCTTCGCGGAGGTTTTGACTACGCGAAGGAGCATTTCGTGCCGCTCATGAAAGACGCGTGGAAGTTCAGCCGAATTCGGCGGCCGTTTGTCACCGGGAACGAATTGTTCGCCCTGGGAGCGGTGATGGCGGGCTGCAAGTTCTATTCGGCGTATCCGATGACGCCGGCTTCCTCCATCCTCCACTGGATGGCCAGTCACGGCGAAAAATGCGGCGTAGTGGTCAAGCAGTGCGAGGACGAGCTGGCGGTTGTGAATATGGCCATCGGAGCAGGCCACGCCGGCGTTCGCGCCATGTGCGGGACGTCGGGCGGCGGCTTTGCCTTGATGACCGAGGCCATCGGGATGGCCGGCATGATTGAAGCCCCGGTGGTTGTGGTCGAAGTCCAGCGGGGCGGCCCCTCCACTGGCATCCCGACCAAGACCGAGCAGGGTGACCTGAACCAGGTCTTCGGCGCCTCGCAGGGAGACTTCCCGCGGGTCATCATCGCCCCGCTGGAGACATACGACTGCTTCTGGTGCACCGTCGAGGCGTTCAACCTGGCCGAAAAATACCAGCTCCCGGTCTTGATTATTTCTGACCTCCTGGTTTCCGAGCACCCGGAGACCATTGAGCCCGATGACTTGCGTTACGACGTTCCGATCGAGCGGGGGGAACTGGTGACTGAATGGCCGAGCGGAAACGGTCGTTATAAGCGGTATGCGAATACCTCTTCAGGCGTCTCGCCGCGAGTTCTGCCCGGGACCGAAGGCGCCGAATACGTGGCGGCCACCGACGAGCACGACGAGGAAGGTATCCTTATCAGCGACGTGTTCACGTCGCCTCCCGTCCGGCGAAAGATCATGGAAAAGCGCATGAAGAAGATGGAGCTCGTGCTCAAGGACATCAAGGCCCCGGTCCTCGAAGGCCCCGCCGATGCGGCGGTCACACTGGTCGGGTGGGGTTCGACCGGCGGAGTCATCCGCGAGGCGCGGCAACTCCTGGCGGCTGAGGGAATCAAAACGAACCAGCTCCAGATCAAATATCTCAATCCCTTCCACTCCAAAGAAGTGACCGAGATTTTGAGGAAGTCGAAGAAGATCATCTGCGTGGAGGTGAACTACTCCGGCCAGTTTGCGCGTTTCCTGCGCGCCGAGACCGGGATCACAGTCCACGACAAAATCTTGAAGTACGACGGCGAGCCTTTTGAGCCTCGGATTATTTCAGAGGAGGTCAAAAGGATTGTCGCCGGAAAGCCTCGCGACCTCGATGTAAGCATGGAAGAAGCGAGGGAAATGGCCTACCACTACATCCGGACGCACCTCGCGGACGCGGCGCGGCCGACGAGGGTTGAAATGGTAAAAGGCAACTCCCACGGCGAACCCGTCTGGGTCGTCGAAATCGTCAAGCGGGACACGGGGGAGAAGAGCGGAGAACTCGAGATTGGCGTGAAGACCGGCGCCTTGCACGCCTGGCAACCGGTTGCTGCCGGAAGGTAACCGGACCGGATTCGAACGGGCTGGCGGCGCATTCTATCGGGGGCAAGGAAGGAAGGGGACGATGGCAACAGTCGTAGAACTGCCACTTGAAACTTATCAAGGCGTTGTGGAGCCCGACTGGTGTCCCGGTTGCGGGGACTTCGGTGTGTTGCGGGCGCTCGAGATTGCCGCCCAAAAGCTCCGCCTGCCGACCAAGGATATTTTTGTGGTCTCGGGAATCGGTTGCTCGTCGAACTTGCCCGGCTTTTTCCATTCCTACGGCGTCCACAGCCTGCACGGGCGAGCGATGGCAGTGGCCAGCGGCGCCAAACTCGCGAACCACGAATTGCACGTCGTGATCACGGGCGGCGACGGCGACGGCTATGGAATCGGACTCAACCACTTCATCCACGCCATGCGGCGCAACCTCGACTTGACTTACATTGTGATGAACAACCAGATCTATGGGTTGACGACCGGTCAGGCGTCGCCGACCACCACGAAGGGCCACAAGACAAAGTCCACGCCGCGCGGCAACGTGGAGTTGCCGATTAATCCCGTGGCTCTTGCGCTCGTTTCGGGCGCGACCTACATCGCCCGAGGGTTCTCCGGCGAGGCCAAGCATCTGGCGGACCTCATTGCGGGCGGCATCGCCCACAAGGGATTTTCGCTGGTGGACGTCTTCAGCCCCTGCGTGACCTACAACATCGTGAACACCTATCCCTGGTTCAAGCAACGCGTGTACAAGCTTGAAGACGACAAGGGCTTCGATCCCACGGACACGGAAGCCTCCTTCAAAAAGGCCTTTGAATGGGGTGACAAGATTCCGATCGGCCTCTTCTACAAAAGTGAGGAAGTCACTTACGAGGAGACCGAGCCCGCGCTCAAAAAAGGGCCGCTGGTCCGTCAGCCTCTGACCATCGAGAAAAAGCTGTTTGATGACTTGATGGCCGAGTTTTACTGATCATTGCCGTTGGGCCGTGAACCGCGGCTGAACCCGAGACAATGTGCAGGTTTCTGCGGGGCCGAGATTCTGTCCGCGAAACTCGAGGCAGAGTCAAACCGCGGCTCCTGGAACACCACAGAATGCTCCGTCGTTTCCGTCCGCTTAAGGCTTACGTCACTCGCTACAAGAAGCGCTATGGGGCAGGTTTCGCTGCGCTGCTCCTCACGCAGACCGTAGGGATCACCGTCCCTCTGATCATCAAGGCCGGCATCGACAAGATTGCGCGCGGAGCCGGGGGTCGGGAGCTTTTTGTTTGCGCGGGTCTGTTGGTCGGGGCGGGCCTGACCAAGGCCGTTTTCCAGTTCTGGATGCGCTGGATCCTCATCGGGATCTCGCGCGATGTCGAATACGACTTGCGCAACGACCTCTTCGCCCACCTGATGAAGCTTTCGCCCCGGTATTACACCCAGAACCGGACGGGCGACCTGATGTCCAAGCTCACTAACGATTTGAACGCCGTCCGCAACATGGTCGGCCCGGGCATCATGTATTCTGCAAACACTCTCGTCGTAGGCCTGGCCACCGTCAGTCTGATGCTTCACCTCGACTGGCGACTTACGGTGATGGCCCTGGCTCCGCTCCCCCTCGCGTCCATTGCAGTCAAGGTTTTCGGGCAGCAAATCCACGAGCGGTTTGAACAAATCCAGGCCATGTATTCCGAAATCACCGAGAAAGTCCGGGAGAACCTCTCCGGAGTGCGGATCATTCGCGCCTTCTGCCAGGAAAAGGCCGAGATGGCTGAGTTCAATCGGACGAATCGGGAGTTCGTCGAGAAAAACAAGCGGCTGATTTGGATCACGAGCTTCCTGTGGCCGGCGCTGGCCCTCCTTTTCGCTTTTGCCTTCCTCCTCATCATGGTCGTGGGCGGGCGACACGTGGTCCGGGGCGTGATTTCCGTCGGAACATTCGCCGCGTTTAACGTTTACCTCACTTACCTCATCTGGCCGATCATCGCTCTGGGCTGGGTTGTGAACCTGGTCCAGCGGGGGCTCGCGTCACTCGAACGCCTGATGACCATCTTCGCCGCCGAGCCCGAAATTGATGCGGATTCCTGCCGGGAAGACCGTGGCCATCGTGGGCGCGACCGGGTCCGGGAAGACCACTCTGGTCAGTTTGATTCCGCGCCTTTATGACGCTCCCGAGGGCGCAGTCCTGGTGGATGGAATCCCGATACGCCAGATCCCTCTCAACGTCCTGCGCGAGCACATCGGGTTCGTTTCCCAGGAGACTTTTCTCTTCAGCAAGACGGTCCGCGAAAATATCAGATTTGGCGCGCCGGACGTTTCGGACTCCGAAGTGGAGCGGGCCGCCGAGATTTCAAACATCCTGCCTGAGATCCGCGGCTTCCCCAAAGCTTTTGACACCATGGTGGGAGAGCGCGGGCTCACACTTTCCGGCGGGCAGAAGCAGCGCACGGCGATATCGCGCGCGGTGATCCGCGACCCTCGAATCCTTATCCTGGATGACGCGCTCTCGAGCGTTGACACCGACACCGAGGAAAAAATCCTCACCCACCTCACCCAAGTGATGGCGGGCCGGACCACTCTCCTGATTTCGCATCGCGTGTCCACCATCCGGAACGCCGACGAAATCGTGGTCCTGCACGATGGCGGGGTCGTGGAACAGGGAACCCACGAACAGTTGTTGCGCTTGAACGGTTATTACGCGGAACTCTACAACAAGCAGTTGATCGAGGAAGAGCTCGAAAAGGAAGCCTAGCAAGGCGACGGGAAGCGAGCCGCTCGAGGGTTGAAGCCAGGAAGGTTTCTCCTTCGGCGCCGGAGCCGGGTCCATATGGCCGATAGTTTCCACGAAGAAGAAGTCCTGGGAAAAGCGTACGACGCGCGGCTGATGCGCCGGCTGTTCGGCTACCTTCGGCCGTACTGGCCCGTGGTCTTTCTGGCTCTTGCCGCCATTCTGCTCTACGGGATTTTGCAGGCGATCCCGCCATACCTGCTCAAGCTCGAAGTGGACCGCTACCTTGATCCGCAGGCCGGAGGCCAGCGGCCCCTGCCGGGCTTTTTGACCCGCTTCCTGAGCCCGAACCCCATTGTCGGCGTGGCGCAGATCGCATTCGCTTTCTACCTGCCATCAGCCATCCTGACGTTCTTCCTCGAGTTTGCGCAGTCGTTTGCCATGCAGCACGTGGGGCAGAAGGTGATGTATGACCTCCGCAAACAGATCTTCGAGCACCTGCAAGGCCTCGAATTGAGCTTTTACGACCGCAACCCCGTCGGCCGGCTGGTGACCCGGGTGACGACCGACGTGGACGTGTTGAACGACCTTTTTGCGTCCGGCATGGTGGCGATCTTCGGCGACTGTTTCACTCTGTTCAGCATCATGATCGTGATGCTCGAGCTCAACTG
>QHZM01000020.1 GCA_003224665.1 Acidobacteriota bacterium | reverse complement strand
TCCGCAAGCACTACCCCGGCAAGTCTGAGGACATCGAGCAGGCTCTGATTTTCAATTGGGCCCACGACCCGTGGGCGATGGCCTGCGAGACGGTCGATTACACGCCGGGTGAGCTGACCAAGCTCTGGCCCGCGCTGATGGAACCTTGCGGGCGAATCCACTTCGCCGGCGCTTACACCGACAACCTGAACTGGGGCCAGGAAGCAGCGACCCGCTCCGCCAACCGCGTCGCAGAGGCCATTGACAAAGCGTAGCATCCGTCGCCGGTTTCGTTAAGCTCGCTTCGTCCCGTCAACGGAGGGCTGGCACTCTAAAGGAACCCCTTATGCGCACTCGCTTCAATCGTCGCTCGTTCCTGAAAAGCAGCGCGGTCTCTTGGCTGGCTGCTTCGAATCTCAGAAACTCGGTTGCCTGGGCCTCCACAGGCACCGATAAAAGATTTAAAGAGTGGCGGTCTTACGGCGGCGACCCCGGCGGGATGCGCTATTCGCCCCTCGACCAAATCAACCGTTCCAACATCCGCGATCTGCGCGTCGCCTGGACGTACCACACAGGTGACAAACGCGACCGGCCGCGGACGACGATTGAATGCACTCCCGTCGTCGCCGATGGTCTGATGTACATCACCACGGCGCTCATCAACGTTTGCGCCTTGGACGCTGCCAGCGGAAAGCTGGTCTGGCGTTTCGACCCGTTTGCGGGAAGTCCGGATTACGAAGCCACCGGCGCGGAGTCCATCCGAGGGGTTAACCGGGGAGTGACTTACTGGGAGAATGGTCGAGACAAAAGGATCTTTGTGACTGCCGGCCCACGGCTGGTTTGTCTCGACGCCCGGACCGGCAGGCCGGTTGCCGGCTTCGGCAACAAGGGCTCAGTAGATTTGACTAAGGGGCTGGGCAAAGACATCTCGGGAATGATGTATGACGTGACCTCTCCGGGAGTCGTTTACAAAAACCTCCTCATCCTGGGATCGGAAGTGGGCGAAGGGCCGGAACCCGCCGCACCCGGACACGTCCGCGCCTTCGACGCGCGGACCGGGGAGATGGTGTGGATTTTCCATACGATCCCCGAGCCGGGCGAAGTCGGGCACGAGACCTGGGAAGGCGACACCTGGAAAACAACCGGCGGCGCGAACGACTGGGGCGGGTTGAGCCTGGACGAAGAGCGCGGGATGGTCTTTCTGGCGCTCGGGTCAGCCGCTTTTGACTTCTACGGCGGCCAGCGCCCCGGACAAAATCTTTTCGCAAACTCGGTGGTCGCCCTCGATGCCGCCACAGGGAAGAGAGTATGGCACTACCAGATTGTGCACCATGATTTATGGGACCGCGATCTGCCTTGTCTCCCGATGCTCGTGACGGTGAACCAGGAGGGTCGGCGGGTTGATGCTGTCGCCCAGGTGACCAAGTTCAGCAAGGTCTTCGTGTTTGATCGCGAGACGGGCAAGCCGATTTTTCCGGTGGAGGAGCGGGCGGTGCCTGCCTCGGACGCCGAGGGCGAGAAGGCGTGGCCGACTCAACCCTTTCCCCTCAAGCCTCCGCCTTACACGCGCCAGGCGTTCACCGAAGACCAGATTACGAATATTTCTCCCGAGGCGCACGCTTACATTTCGGAAATTTTCAAGAAGGTGCGAGGCGGCGACCCGTACCTCCCGCCCAGCGAGCAGGGGACAATCGTTTTCCCCGGATTCGACGGCGGCACGGACTGGGGCGGCGGTTCCTTTGATCCCGCCACGGGATGGCTCTATGTCAACTCGAGCGACCAGCCCTGGATCGTGACCCTGGTCCGCGCCAAGCCCGGTGCAGGTTCCCCGTTTGCCATCACCGGCTATAACCGCTTTGAAGACCAGGATGGCTACCCGGCGATTAAGCCGCCCTGGGGCCAGCTTACCGCGATTGACCTCAACAAAGGTGAGATGGCCTGGCAGGTCCTTCTCGGGGAGTTCAAGGAATTGACAGCCCGCGGGATTCCGCAGACCGGGACGCAAAATATCGGCGGCTCCGTCGTCACGGCTGGCGGGCTTTTGTTTATCGGGGCGACCAAGGACGAAAAGTTCCGCGCCTTCGACAAAACGAACGGGAAAGTCCTCTGGGAGGCCCAGCTTGAAGCGGGCGGGTACGCCACCGCCTGCACTTACGAAGTCGATGGCAAGCAGTACGTCTGCATCACTGCGGGCGGCGGCGGGAAGCCGCGCACGAAATCGGGAGATGCGTTTGTGGCCTTCGCCCTTCCTTGAGCCTCGGGGTTTCCCGGATATTTCGGAGAGAGCCCAGCCATCGTACCCGCTTGCTTCACGGGCGGGCGTTGAGGAGCGCCTATCCCGTATCCTTTTCAGCGCGGCGACTGTGCTCTTGAGCGTTTTATTCTCGAGCCACACGAAAGGAACTCAAAAAGAGCGGCCGGCCGCGCCGGTACAGCCGATCCCGTTCAGCCACAGGACGCACGCGCGGCTGGGCCTCGCGTGCCTCACGTGCCACGTGATGCCCGAGCCTGGTTGGGACATGACTTATCCGGAAGAAGCCAAGTGCATGGATTGCCACGGCACGATCAAGACGGAAAGCCCCGCGATTTTGAAGCTCGCCGAATACTACAAGGGCCGTAAGCGGGTGCCGTGGGTCCAGATCTACAAAGTACCCGACTATGTTTTGTTTTCTCACAAGGCGCATTACCGGGCTGCCATGATCGCCTGCGAAGCGTGTCACGGCCCGGTCGCAGAGCGGGATGTGATTGTTGAAGAGAAATCAACCGCCATGGCGGCATGCGTCGATTGTCACCATGAAAAAGGCGCTCCCGTCAGGTGCAATTATTGCCATAATCCTAATCCCTGATCGAGAGACGGACACGAAATCCACCTTTTGTCCTGGGGGTTTTGGAAGGACTCCCGTTGGGTCTCGTGAGGCCGGCCGGACGAAAGCGACAGGGGAAGCTGCCCATCTCGGCTGGAATTACGACTTCATCGTGGGCGCGGGCTCTACCGAGAGACGTCCTGCGGCTCCCAGGAGGTGAGCATGAAGATCAGTTGCTGCTGGCTCTACGCGATCACAAAGTACGGCTACCCGCCCTCGCTCGACGATATGGTCCGGGCGCTCAGGGACATGAAGGCGCTCGGGTTTCAAAATGTCGAGCTTGAAGGCGTGAGGCGGGACAACCTGCTCGCCGTGTACGCGAAGCGGCACGAGCTGAAAAACTTTTGCGACGGCGAAGGACTCCGGGTCATCAATTTCTGTCCCGTCCTGCCCGGTTCGGTCAGCCTGAACCGGAAGGAGCGCAGGGAGTCCTGGGACCTTTTCAAGCGCGCCATCGAAATCGCGACCCTCTTCGGATGCCGCACCATACAGGGCGACAGCTTCACGCCTCCCCTGAAATTCCGCGGAGATTCGCCCTACAAGGAGAGCATCAGTTACGGAAAGCAATTTACGGTGGAGGTCGATCCCGCGTTCAAGTGGGCCCGCCAGTGGGGTGCCATGGTCGAAAGCTTCAGATTCTTCACGCGGGAGGCGAAGAAAGCGAAGCTTCGCTTCTGCGTGGAGCCAAGAGTGGGAGAACTGCTGAGCAACACGGACGCCATCCTGCGCATGATGGACGCCGTGGACGATGATAATTTCGGGGCCGTCCTCGACACGGCCCACCAGAATGCGCAGAAGGAAATCCTTGCGCTCAGCGTCGAGAAGCTCGGCAAGCGGATCTTCTTCGTCCACGCGGCGGACAACGACGGGCGGGTGAACGACCACGTGGCCGCAGGCCGCGGCACCGTGGACTGGGACGGCGTATTCCAGGGCCTGAAGAAACACCGCTTCTCAGGGTACGTCGCGGTGGACGTCGGCATGGTGCCTGACCTTGACGCTCAATATCGCGAGTCCGTCGAGTTCTTGAACGCCATGGCGGCGAAACACGGCCTCTAGTCCCGTTCCAAATTAATGGGCCGATATGCTCGAGCCGAGGCCTTTGCGGAATGCTCGAAAGCGGTGCTCACGGAATTACCTCCAAAGTGTTGGAACGGCACTGGCCGGCGGGACGATCGGAACCCCGGAAGACCGAACTCCGCTGACGCGGTGCGAAGTTCATGAATCGCTCCTTCGGAGCGAATAGTCTGATCGGCGTTGGGCCATGAAGCTGTTGAGATTTGCGACCGTCATCGGCTTTGTCCTCTGCACAGCTCCTATCGTTCCGTCGAGCGCGGCCTCCGTCCGCGTCGGGGAAGGGAAGCTGGAGCTCCCGACTTATGTGCTGGGCGAAGAGGACCCGAACCCGCCTTTTCCGCTCTTGACCGGACACTCGATTTATCCCTACACGATGCAGGACGATCTGACCGACCGGGTCGAGACGAAAAGCTATCGAGCGATTTTTCTTGAGAACGAGTATTTAAAGGCGACAGTCCTGCCCGAGATGGGTGGGCGGCTATATTCGCTCTACGACAAATTGAACAAGCGCGAAGTCTTTTACCGCAACCGCGTGGTGAAGTACGGCCTGGTCGCAGTTCGCGGGGCGTGGATTTCTGGGGGCGTCGAATTCAACTTCCCCGACGGGCACACGGCGGTTACGGTCTCGCCCGTCGCCTCCACCACGCGCGAGAACCCGGATGGCAGCGGCACGGTCATCGTCGGCGACCTCGACCTGGTGTCCGGCATGCACTGGGAAGTGGCCCTCACGCTCCGTCCGGGCGAGGCGCGCCTCGAGCAGCAGGTGACTCTGTTCAACCCCACGGCTTCGACGAACCTTTACTGGTACTGGGCCAACGCCGCCGTCCCCGCCACGGCCGACATGCGGTTCGTCTATCCGATGCGCGAGGCTTACCCGCACGCTCGCTGGCCGGTCCATACGTATCCCGTTTTTCAGGGCGTTGATTTCGGTTGGTACAAGAACGTCCGCCACTCGACTTCCCTCTTCGGCCGGCAGGTCCACCGAGATTTTTTTGGAGCTTATTACACGGACTCGGATTACGGCGCCGTCCACTGGGCGGACTATCGAGAAGTCCCGGGAAAGAAAATCTGGACCTGGGGAGTGGCGGACGACGGGTTGATCTGGACTGACCTCCTCACCGACAGCGACGGACCGTATAACGAAATCCAGAGCGGCCGGTACGAGACGCAGCTCAATTATGAATTCATGCGGCCGCGCCGGCTGGAGTCGTGGACCGAGTACTGGTATCCCGTGCGGGGGCTGGGAGGCGGGTTTGTGGAGGCCACGCGCGATCTTGCGCTGAACGCGCGCTTTCTTCCGCCCGCGGGCGGCGCGTCACCATCGTTCGAAATCGCCCTCAGCTCGGCGGTCGGCCTCGAGAGCGTAAAAGTGCGTCTCGAGTCCGGCTCGCGAACCGTCCGCGAGTTTGGCCCCGTCTCGCTCCAGCCGCTCGTTCCCGCCATCTTTCGCGTCCAGGCGGAAGATACGCAGGGCGTTCTTCTCGACTCGAACGTCGTCGTCGAAATCCTTTCGGCCGGCGGCCAGACCCTTGCCCGCTGGTCCCAGATGGAACCCGTTGACGGCAATCCCGATTTTGTTCCGGCCGCAGGCGCGCCCGAACCGCAACCGAAGAATCTCGAGAAGATGACCGTCGAAGAGCATTTCTTGAGCGGAGAGGAGCAGGAAAAAGATGGGCGCGCGCTCGCCGCGAGAGAGACTATCGGGCGCGTGCTCGAGCGTGACCCTGGCTTTATTCCCGCCCTCCTCAAAGAGGCCTGGTGGCGTTATCGCTCCGCCGACTTCGCGGGAGCGGAAGACTTGGTCGGGCGCGCTCTTGCCCGCGATTCGAGCGATCCGCGAGCGCAATACGCGGCAGGAGTCATTTATCGCGCGTCAAACCGGCTGACGCGAGCAGCCAGCGCCTTCTGGGAAGCTATCCATTACGGCGGCCCGCAGGCCGCGGCCTTCGCCGAGCTCGGTGAAATTGCCATCCGGCAAAAGGAGTTTGACCAGGCCGCGAGATTACTCCGGCAGTCCTTGAGCTACAACCGCGATGACTCCAAGGCGCTCGCCGACCTCGCCGTGGCCTTGCGCCTCGAGGGCAATGTGGGCGACGCCGCAAAGGCCGTAAATGCCGCGCTGCAAAAAATGCCTCTACTGCCCTTTGCTCTGGCCGAACAGCGCAGGGTCGAGCAGGCACGCCAGGGCAAAAACTTCCGAGCTTCCGAAGCCAGGCGGCCGCTCTTAATGAAGCGAGATGTCCGGGCGTACCTTGACGTCGCGGCGTGGTGCCTCGGCCTTGATGACCTTCCCTCGGCAAGCACGGTTCTCGACGCCGCTCGAGACGAGGCGGCCTCAGGGGCCGGGACTCCCCTCGTTGATTATTACCGTGCGTTCATAGCGAAACGCTCGGGCCAGGTCGAGCGGGCGGATTATTTTTTGGCTCAGGCCGCCAAAGCGCCGGTCGATTACATTTTCCCAAGCCGTCTCGCGGACGCCGAGGTGCTGGCCGAAGCGGTCGAGCGCAATCCCCTCGACGCTCATGCGCTCTACCTGCTCGGGAATTTTCTTTTTGCCTGCGGCCGGTACGACGGCGCGGCCAAGCTCTGGTTCCAGGCTCTAGGCGCAGGATTCGATCATCCGGTCCTCGAGCGGAACCTCGGCGTTTACGCCTGGAAGGTGAAGAAGGATTCGAAGACGGCGGCGGGTTATTACGAAAAAGCCCTCCAGCTTGCCCCGAACGACCACCGGCTGTACAGAGACCTGGATGAAATCTACTTCCTGGTGGGCGACGATTCGCGGCGCGCACAGCTCTTTGCCAAAGCGCCGGCCGCGGTGCTCGACCGGGACACCCTCCGAGTCCGCCGCGCGCTGTTATACGCGCAACAACGGCACTTCGATGAGGCCCTCGCACTTTTCGAACGCCACGACTTCAGGCCGTGGGAGGGCGGGGAAATCATCCGGCAGGTCTATGTGCTCGCCTGCGTCGGGGCGGGGCAACGGCACTTCGACACTCGGGACTTCCGAGCGGCTGAAGCGACTTTCCGAAAGGCTCTCGAATACCCTCGCAACCTCGGCATCGGAAGACCCGACAAGCCGCGCGACGCAGAGGCGCTCTACTGGCTCGGCCGAGCTTTACAGGAAGAGGGAAAAACCGAAGAAGCGCGCGCGGCCTGGCAGAAGGCCGCCGAAGATGGGAAGGGGCTGGAGGGGACTTCCCGGCTCTACGGTGCGCTTGCGCTCATCCGGCTGGGCCGGGCTCGCGAGGCTGAAAAGATCCTGAGTGAATTGCTCGAGGAAGCTTCAGGCCGGAACCCCAGCGCCTCCGCACTCTATGTGGCCGGGCTCGCAGACCGCGCGCAATGTCACGAAGACGCGGCGCGGGAGGAGTTCCGGCGGGCGCTCGAGCTCGCCCCTTCTCTTTGGCAGGCGCGGATCGAACTTGAGCGCGCCAGGCCTTGACGGAGTTGCGGGGACCGTCCCGGGCTTCGCAATCACACCCAGAGGATCTCGGGCGCTGATGCCGGCCCATCCAGGTGGCCGGAGAGCTTGTGCTCGAGCGGCTCGCGCGACGGAGCCAGGGAGCGCCGGAGGTTCTCCTTTTCGGCCTCGCTCAAGGGAGAAAAGCTTCGCGCAACTTCGGTATTGTGTTCGATGAACTCGACCCGGGGCATGCCTATCACCGCCGTGGTCACGGGTAAGCTCAATGAATAGCGCAGCAGTGATGGAACGTCAGATTTGCCGGGTCCTTCGCCAAGCAGAAATTCCTGGCCTGTCACCTTCATCGCGATAACCCCCAGGTTCTTGCGATTGGCGGCGGGCAACGCCGCCTCCTCGAATTTCCCGTTGCGCGAACCGTTGAGCGCCATCTGCACGCAGTCAAGGTCGTGCCTTTCAATGGCGCGTGCCATCACCTCGCCGTCGGTGTGGCTGGTCATGCCGATGAAGCGAGTCAGTTTTCGCTCGCGCGCCTCGAGCAGCCCTTTGAGGGCGCCGTCGGGCGCCTCGAGCTTGGCGAGGTCATCTTCCAGGCGGAGGCTGTGAATGTGGACCAGGTCCACCTGGTCCACTTGCAGGCGTTTCAAGCTGCCCTCCAGGCGCCGCAGGAAATCGTCGTGCTTGCGGTCGGGGATTTTGGTGGCAAGAAAGACTTCTTTCCTCCGCGTGGCCATCAGTTTGCCGACGCGCGTCTCGCTCTTCCCGTCGCCGTAGGCGTAGGCGGTGTCGAGGTACGTAATGCCGAGGTCGAGGGCGCGATTGAGCGCGGCCAGCGCTTTCTCCTCGTCCTCGTACATCAGGAAACGGCTCCCGCAGCCGAAAGCCAGGATCGAGACGCTGGCTCCGGTGCGCCCGAGAGTCCGGTGGGGGAGGGCAAGAGCCGCTCCTTCCGCCATGTTCTTCAAAAGCGGGAACGCTGTCCCTGCGGCCGTGCCAAGACCTAGCCGTTCCAGAAACTTCCTGCGTGAAAAGTCCATCGCCATGCGGGTCCCCTTTCTTGATACGGAATCCTCGTACTTGTGCCCGGGTCAAACCTAACTCAGGTGGGCGCGTGGAAGCAAGTCTTCGATTGGGCCATGGGGACCAGCATGCGAAGTGTCCGCAATCGTGTCCGGGCGCCCAGCTTTGAAGGTCGGGGAGCGAAGTAGTGAAAAGCAGGTGGGGCGGCCTTGGCGCTCCAGCCCTGTAGCTTTTTACCTTGGTCGCGATTAACGACGGCCTTGCGTCGTCAGGGGATGGGCGACGTCGAGCCGCGCCCGGGATGAGTCGTCGCGGCGCAGCGTTTGCCCTCGCGCCGTTTGCGGCTATCCTCCCGAGAGGGAGAGGGAGTGTATCAATTGCCTCGATCCGGACTTTCCCATCTCGGGCCATCGGGGAGCGCCAAAGCCGCCGCGCGTCCAGGAGGCTTTCTCCCCCGAGCCAAGGCTAATACAGCACTGCGCCCTCGCCTTTTTGGGCGACGAGCTTTTCGAAGTAGGCGACGATCTTGTCCCGCCGTGCCATTACCGCCTTGACCTCACTCTTCGAGAGGTGGGGCGCGGTCTTCTCGCGCAGTTCGTCTTCGTCCAGCTTGCGCAGCTTTTCGAGCAGTTGCCGGTCGCACATCACCAGGTCCTTGGGATCCTTCAGATCGTGATAGAGACGGAAAGCGCGGCTGAAGTCCGCGCGCCAGATCTTCCAATCTTCCGTGATGAGCACGTTGGTGAGGTTGGGGTCGGTATCGTAAACGAGCTCGTCGAAGACGCGGATCTTGTACATCTGTTTGTTCCAGCCGTCCGGGTCGGGCGCTTGGATGTTCTGTTTCAGGCGCATCCCCTCGTCCCACTTCCAGGAGATCCACCAGGCTATGGCGCCTCGCTCGCCGTTCCACTTGCGTTCCAAGGCCACGGGCACCATGTCACTCATGCCAAGCAGCTTGGCCAGTTCATAAGCGGCGATGTTGTAGTGGTAGGAATCGCGGAAGTTGAGTTCGGTACGGCCGTCGCGCATGGTCTCCGAGGTCTTGCGTTCGTCAATGCTCTGAAAGTGTGCGTCGTGCGTGATTTTGCCGTCGCTCAGCGTCAAGTGCCAGGGACTGGTGATGCCATTGCTGGTATGTTTGCTGGCGATGACCTTGGCGTTGAGCAAAAAATCCCTCTTCTGCTCCTCAGTCAGGTTGGGTTCGTTGCTGGGGCGGGGCTGGTCGCTTGAGAGAAGCGAGCCTGCGGCCCACAGGCAGACTCCGAGGCCATATACCAATATACGGCGGTGACGCATTCGAAACTCCTTGAGTGTTTTGAGATGGGCGACCGTAAACGGCACAACTGTACCCTTAGCCGGGGCCAGAAATCAAGGGTTATCGGGCATTTGGTGTCCCTGAAACCGTATGTAGGGGAGCCGCGCGCGCTTGAGCCGAATCAGGTAGGGGATGGCGAACCGGCGTGTCTCCCGCGGTGTTGGGAGAGCGCGAGTAGCAGTCTCGGCTGCCCGAATCTCTTGCAATCGCCAGCCTGGGAGATTAGATTATGCCTGCAAGCCCCAGTGGGGATAACTGGATAAAAGAATGGCTGGCTCCCTACTCCGCAAGGTCAGCGGCCTATCGATCTTGCTGTTGGCCGCGGGGGCGACTGCCCCTGCACAGACCAGAGTTGTCACCGTCGGCGACGTGCACGGGGCCTTCCCGGAATTCGTCGCCATCCTGCAACGGACCGGATTGACTGACGCGAGCCGTAACTGGACGGGCGGCTCCGCCGTGCTCGTCCAGACCGGCGATGTCCCCGACCGCGGTCCCGCCACGCGACAGAGCCTGGACTTACTGATGGAACTCGAGCGCCAGGCTGAGAAACAGAGCGGGAAGGTCCTTCCTCTACTAGGCAACCATGAAGTCATGACCGTCATGGCCGATCTGCGGTACGTCTCCGTGGAAGACTACCAGTCCTTTGCGACCGATCAATCCGAAAAAGTCCGCGAGCAGGCGTTCGAGGATTACAAGAAATTTCTTCAAGCGCGCGGAAAGCACAATCATCCTCTCCTTGCGGGCGACGAAGGCGCGCGCCAGAAGTGGCTGGCGGACCACCCGCTGGGATACTTCGAGCGGTACGACGCCTTCAGCCCACAAGGCCTCTACGGCCGCTGGCTCCGCGGACACGACGCCGTGGCCCAGGTGGGCGATGTGCTCTACATGCACGGCGGTCTGAACCCGAAGCTTCACTTCCGCAACATCCGAGAACTGAATGACCGGATCCGTTCCGAGATGGCCAACTTCGATTCTCTCTGGCAAGGACTCGCGAACAGAAAGCTCATCTGGCGCTACATGACCCTGGATGAGGCCATCCGCGAGGTGCAGGACGAGTGGGCAGCGATTCAATCGGCCGGCCAGGCGGGAGCGCCCAGCGGCGGCGAGGACATGCAGAAGTTCCTCAGCATGCAGAGCTGGCTCCTGATTTCGCAGGACAGCCCGCTCTGGTACCGAGGGCTCGCCCTGGAGCCGGAGGAGAAACTGAAACACGACCTCGACAAGATGCTGGCCCGGCTCAAGGCAAGGTATCTCGTGGCGGCCCACACGGTCAGGCCCAAGTACGACATCATGACGCGCTTCGACAACCACGTTTTCCTGATTGACACGGGGATGCTGAAACCCTACTTCGGAGGACGCGCCTCTGCGCTGGAAGTCCGGGACGGCCGCTTCGCGGCATTCTACGCCGACGAGGAGAAACCGCGCCCTCTGTTTGCCGCGGAAACCGGCGCCCAGCCGGCCGCGGCGGCGGGCCAAGTTGACGGAGAGCGGAAGCCATGATTGCCCACGTCGGGAGAGTTTTCAGTATGCGCAGGAACGAAGTGGCCCCGGCGACTCTATTATTTTTTTACTTGTTCGTGGTGATGGGCGCTTACATCATGGGGAACTCCGTCGGCGATTCGCTGTTTTTGGACGTCTATCCCCACCACCTGCCCTACGCGATGATCGGCACCGCCCTGCTGATCGTAGGGTTTGTTTCATCCTACATCCGGCTTTCCCACCGGATGCGCCTCCAACCGCTGGTGATTGGCACGCTCCTTTTCTTTGCCTTTTCGTTCTCGCTTTTCTGGTGGCTGACGCGCTTTCAGTTCAAGTGGGTGTACTGGCTGATTTACATCTGGGTGTACACAGTTGCCGCGATGGGGCCGACGATGGGGTGGACACTCGCCAACTACGTCCTCACCACGCGCGAGGCCCGACGGCTTTTCGGATTTATCCAGGCGGGCGCAATCATTGGCGTGCCGTTCGTGGGATTTATAACTGCCGACGTCATGCGTCATGGTCACGCAAAGCCGCAAACCCTGTTGCTGGTCGTGGCCCTTCTTCTGGGCGTCTGCACGTTGCTGGTCAAGCTGCTGTTCAGGAGCGCGAGCCACCGGTTGGCGGGAATCAGTCTGGGGTCAGCTTCGAGTCAGGACTCGCCCAGAAACTTGCTCCAGAGTCTCAGGCTGATCCAGAATTCCCGGTATTTGCGCCTGCTCACTCTGCTGATTGGCATCGGCTGCATAGCCACGAGCATTCTCCTCTACCAGTTCAAGCTCATCGCCAAAGCCAGTTATGGTGCCAACACCATCGGGCTGACCGCCTATTTCGCGCGGTGCTACGGTTACATGGGGCTGGCCACGTTCGTCTTCAATTTTGCTCTGGCCGGGCCGCTGCTCCGCGCCTTTGGGATCCGGGTCACGCTTTTCGTCCTTCCGGTGGCGCTGATGGCCCCGAGTCTCGGTGTCCTTCTGGTCCCGACCCTGGTCGGCGGGACGATCCTGAGGGGCACGCACTATCTTTTGCGCTACTCGCTCGATAAGGCCTCCACCGAATTGCTCTATCTTCCCGTTGCCCCCGAAATCAAGAACCAGGTCAAGTCGTCCATCGACACCCTGGTCTGGCGCCTGGGGGACGGGGTCGCGGGTCTTCTTCTATTGTTTTTCGTCACTCATCTGAAGTTCAGCCCCGGCCGGGTCAGTCTCGTGAATTTCGTCATGTTGCTGGGCTGGGTCAGTATCGCCTACGGAGTCCGCGGCGAATACCTGAACGTCCTTCGCCAGGCGATTGAGCGGAGAACGCTCGACCCCGAGCGGACAATGGCGGGATTGCTCGGCGTACTCGACTCGACCACGACGGAAGTGCTGGCGCGAGCCCTCGAGCGCGGCGGGGAGCAGCAAGTCCTGTACGGACTGAGCCTGTTTGAAATGGGTCGCGAGCCGGGCTGGCACCCCGTGCTGCGCGGCCTGCTCGAATATCCTTCGCCCGCCGTCCGGCAAAAGGCGTTGCGCCTGCTCAGCGACGCGGGTGACCGGGGGTTACTCCCGCAAGTTGAAAAAATGCTCGGGGATGAGTCCCCGGAGGTGCGAAGCGAGGCGGTGCATTATCTGGTGGTCCACGCAGACCGCGACCCGCTCAGTCTCTTAAACCTGGAGAGCGACTTCCCGGACTATTCAGTCCAGGCTTCGGTGGCGGCTTACCTCGCTCGCACCGGCACCCCGGAGAACACTCAAGCGGCCCAGATCATCCTGCGCGATATGATTTCCCGGATGGACGGAGACGGAGCGCACTCGCGCGCGGAGGCCGCGCGCGTCCTGGGCGTGATTCCGGCGTCGCCCCAACTGCACTCCGAATTGTTGAAGCTATTGCAGAATGAAGACCCGGAAGTCCAGGAGCAGGCCATCCTGAGCGCGGGCAAGGTCCGGAGCCGCGACTTCCTTCCGTTTATCATCGAGAATCTGGGCCGGCCGCGTCTTGTGGGGGCGGCGAAGACCGCCCTTTCGCAATATGGCGAACGCGCCGTGGGCACCCTGCAGGACTACCTGAATGACGTGTTGGTGCCGCTCCCTGTCCGCAAGAAGATCCCCGGCGTCCTGGCCCAGATTGGTACACCTGAGTCGGCCGGGGTGCTGGCCAGCAGCCTCATCCAGAGTGATCCGGGGCTCCGGTTCGACGTGTTGAAGGCGCTGAACAAACTCCGGCGGCGCGATCCTTCGCTGCTCCCCCCGAGTGTTGATGTCGCTGACATGCTGAATGCCGAGCTCATGGGCTACTATCGCTCGCTCCAGATTTTGGCGGCGACCGACCCGCACGCCGGCGCCTCGGTGGGCGGCGCAACGCCTCCAGGGAACGAGGAGTCTCTGTTGACGCGAGCGCTGCGCGAGCGCATGGAGCACGAATTCGAGCGCATCTTCCGCCTGCTGGCGTTGCTCTATCCGCCGCGCGACGTTTACAACGCTTACGTCGGGCTGACCGCGGGCAGGCCGCAGCTCCGAGCCAACTCCGTCGAACTGCTTGAGCACCTCCTCAGGCCCGAGCACTACCGGATGCTGGTTTACGCGCTCGACCCCGAGATCAGTATTCTGGAAAGACTGCGGTTTGCCCAACGCCTGTGTCACACGAGCGTCGCCTCGAAAGCCGAAGCCCTGCGCATTTTGCTGCACTCGGAGGATTGCTGGCTTTGCGCCTGCGCCTTGCACGCGATTGGCGAGCAGCGTCTGAGCGACTTATGCGACGAAATGCGCCGCATACCCCGCCGGGAAAACCCGCTGCTCGAGGAAACTTGGAGCTGGGCGGTCAGCCGCCTGGCCGGTGAAGCGGCAGGCTAGGAGTCGGGATGCTCACTCTGCTGGAGAAAGTAAATCTGTTGCAAAAGGCCCCGGTTTTTCAGGGGGTCCACACCGAAAGCCTGGCGCGCGTTGCGGCGGTGGCTCAGGAAGTCAGTTGGGAAGCGCAACAACTGCTTTTCCGCGCCAACGACGCTGCGGATACCCTGTTTGTTCTGCTCGATGGGGAGGTGGCCCTGCTGCGAGACGGGAAGGAAACAAGGCGGCTGGGCCCGAACGAGGCGGTTGGCGTCCTGGCCGTCCTGGCAGGCGACTCACACACTGAATCGGCCAAGTCCACCCGCGCGGTCCGCGCCTTGAGGATTGACCAGCAGGACTTCTACGACGTTATGGCCGAAGACTTCAACGTCACTCGCGGCGTCCTGAAGGCCCTTGTGCGGCTTGCGGCCGGCGGTGGATAAACACCAACCGGCCGCGCAACCGATTTGAACTTGAACCCAAGAACTGGCTTTACGGCGTTCTCAAGTCGATTCGAGTGGCTTGGAAGTTCCCTTTCTCATCATATTTCCCGAGGCATATGACGCGGTCGTTGTCCTTGACCTGGCTCGCGTCGATGGCAGCCGTCCCCTTCGTCCACTTTGTCGAACTGTCATAGTGGATGATCTTTTCGGTGCTTGCACCCCTCCTGCGGACCGTGATCGTGGACCCGTCCTTGTCGCTCCTGACGATCATCCCGCTCCAGCGGGCTTCTTTAGTCTGAGCCGCCATGGCTTTCTTTTCTTTCTTCTCCTGGGCCATCGTCGCCTGCGCGGCGATTCCCAGCAGAGTAAAGACGGCGGCCAACGCCATTACCGCAACTTTCCTCATGTCATCCTCCAGTTTTACGCACCAGTTGGCACGAATTGATTTGTCGAACTCATTACTGTGGGGTTCCCAGCGCGGCGTACTATACACCCACCGTGGAGGGTAGTAAAGCAAATTAACCAGGCCGACAAAGACGGAGCTGGCGGCGCCCGAACGACTGCGAGGAGCACATCTTCATAGGCAGAAGAACGCGGCTGCCCCCACTTCAGGCTGGGCGGAAAGTGAGGCGAGTATGGCAGGCCAGGGAATCGAACGAAGAGAAATCCTGCGCGCGATGGCGCTCGCGGCGGCGGCAAGCCAGTTCCCCGGGTTCAGGCGCTGGGTCTTCGCGCATGATCACGCGAATGTCGCCGGCGAAGTCGCGGCGCTCACGACTGGCCCTTATGTTCCCCAATTCTTCGGGGCGGGCGAATACGCAATGGTCGGGCGCTTGGCGGAACTCATCATCCCGGGCGACGGCTCCCCCGGAGCGCGAGAGGCGGGAGTGAGTGAGTTCATTGACTTCATGGTGGCCAGCGACCCGGGCGTTCAGTTCCGGTTTCGATACGGCCTGACGTGGCTCGATGCTCACGCCCAGCGTGTCGATGGTCGACCGTTCCTCGACCTCGCGGAAGACCGGCAAACGGAAACCCTGAAGCGGCTCGCGTACACGGACCGCTTTCGCGAAGGCGATGAAGAAGGGCGGGAGTTTTTCATGCTCGTCCGCCGGTACACGGTGATGGGATTTTACTCATCGCGGGTAGGACTGGAAGCGCTCGACGATCCGGGGCTCAAATTTTACTCGGAGTCCCCGGGATGCCCGCACCCGGACGATCCCGAGCATCGCAACCTGCCGCCGGCGAAGTCTTGACTTGAACCGGACAGAGGCTTCAGCGGCATTTGCGGCGCTCTGACGAAAGAGAGGATTTTTATGGCTCAGAAAATTTATGACGTGATCGTGGTCGGCACAGGAGCGGGCGGCGGCATGGCGATCAAGACGCTGTGTGAGGCCGGCCTGAGCGTGCTTGCCCTCAACTCCGGCCGGCGGCTCGACCCCGCCAAAGATTTCCGCAACCACAGGCAGAGATACGACATGAAGTACCGGGGCTTTGGCGACCCGAAGACCCGGGACCAGTATTACACGGTCGAGAACGAATACACGGAGGGGCTGTGGGAACACGGGATAACTTACACGACGGCTCCGGGGACCGTTTGGGAATGGCCGCGCTGCCATGCCGTCGGCGGGAAAACGAATTTCTGGGGACGCTCCTCGGCCCGGTTCGGCGAAATTGATTTCAAGGCCGCAAGCCGGGACGGGGCGGGAGTGGACTGGCCGATCACTTACGAGGAAATCGCGCCTTATTACAGCCGGGTCGAGCGGATGATCGGAGTCGCCAGCACCGTCCAGAACCGGCCGAGTAACCCGGACGGCGAATACTTGCCCCCGATGAAGTTGCGTTGCATCGACGTCATCCTTCAATACGGCGCAAAAAGACTGGGCGTCCCGCTGCTCGAAGACCGTATCGCGCAGTTGACCGTCCCCTTGCATGAACATCCGGCCTGCCATTTCTGCGGGAACTGCACGGAGGGTTGCGACACGGGCTCGTTTTTCTCGACGCCGTGGTTCCTCCTTCCGGCGGCGGAAAAGACTGGGAAGCTGGAGCTCCGCACCAACGCCGTGGCCAAAAACGTCCTGGTGGACGAGAACGGCTTCGCCAGGGGCGTTGCCTACATTGACCGGGCGACGAAGCAGGAGGTCGAAGTGTGCGCCAAGGTCGTGGTCCTGGCGGCTTCCTGCGTTGAGACGGCGAGAATCATGCTCAATTCAAAGTCGCGCCATTGGCCGACGGGAATCGCGAACTCGAGCGGCCAGCTTGGCCGCAACCTCTGCGACCACCTCTACGGGACGTCCGCGTCAGGCTTCCTGCCGCAGCTCCTCGGCCAGCCCAGCTTTCCGGACAACGTTTCGGACAGCACGATTGTCTGGATGCCGCGATGGCAGAATTTGAAGAACCC